>CALUML010000024.1 GCA_944321745.1 uncultured Bacteroidales bacterium | reverse complement strand
AGTCATTACCTCACTCTTTGAGAAAAGCTTATAAATAGCTTGTTTCTAACAGATTCCTATTTGTGTATCGAATTTTGGGAGAAAATCCCCAAATCTTTTTACCGGAAATCCCTAGAAATCCCCAAATCTTGGCTCTGCCCGCGCGACAAAAAAAGCGGGGCGGCTTCCTGATGAAACCGTCCCGCTTATTCAATGCTTGTCAACGAGTGGGGCAGTTTCGCCCCTTGCCGTCAACTCTCCACTCTTAACTCTTAGCTGCTAACTCTTAACTCCTTAATATCCCCACTTCAGATACACGGCTCCCCATGTGAAGCCGGCACCGAAGGCGGTGAGGATGATGTTGTCACCTTTTTTGAACTTCTTCTCGTTTTCCCAGATGCTCAGGGGAATGCTGGCAGCCGAGGTGTTGCCCACGTGGTCGATGTTGATAATCACCTTGTCGTGGTCCACGCCCGTGCGGCGTTGCACGGCATCGATGATGCGCAGGTTGGCCTGGTGGGGGATGAGCCACGCCACGTCTTCGCCTTTCAGCCCGTTGCGTTCCATGATTTGGGCGGATGCTTCCGACATGTCCGACACGGCGTGCTTGAACACCGCTTGCCCTTCCTGGTAGATGTAGTGCAGGCGTTTGTCCACCGTTTCGTGCGAGGCGGGCATGGCCGAGCCGCCTGCCTTCATGTGCAGATGTTTTACGCCGACGGGGTCGGAGTGCAGGATGGAGTCCATCACGCCCACCTCTTCCGTGGTCGGTTCCAGCAGCACGGCACCGGCTCCGTCGCCGAAGATGGGTGCCGTGGAGCGGTCTTGGTAATCGACCATGAACGACATCTTTTCCGCACCGAGCACGATGACTTTTTTGAATCGTCCCGTTTCGACCAGCGCGGCAGCCGTGGTGAGCCCCACGATGAAGCCCGAGCAGGCGGCCTGTATGTCGTAGGCCAATGCTCCCTTGATGCCCACACGTTCGCAGATGCTGGCGGCGGTGGCGGGGAACTGGTGGTCGGACGTGGAGGTGGCGCAGATAATCAGGTCGATGTCCTTCACATCGGTCTTGCTTTTGGCCAGCAATTCTTCCACGGCTTTGGCTCCCAGGTAGGAGGTGCCTTCGTGTTCGTCTTTCAGTATGTGGCGCGTTTTGATGCCGATGCGGGTCATGATCCATTCATCGCTGGTATCCATCATGGTGCTAAGTTCCTGATTGGTCAGAATGTAATCAGGCAGATAGCCCCCCACGGCAGTTATGACGGCATGAACTTTGTCTGACATATTTATTTCTCTGTTGTCGGTTAGTGGATATACGAATAAAGCCCGGAAATGGTGCATTCAGGGCTTTTGCTTAAACATGTTACATGAGGAGACGGGGTCTCGATGATGTCATGGCGCGTGTGTGCACGGCGTTATGCCATGGCCGGTTTCTCGATAGCCAACTTGCCTCTGTAATAACCACATTCACCGCACACGGTGTGGTAGATGTGCATTGCGCCGCAATTGGGGCATACGGCCAACGTGGGGGCTACTGCCTTGTAATGGGTTCTTCTTTTGGCAGAGCGCGCTTTCGATTGTCTTCTTTTAGGATGTGCCATTTTCTCTTCTCTGTTTTTAATGGCTTTCCGTTTGTTCCTCCCGGAACGGACAAGCCAGGTTTGTTATGTATATAGTTAGTTGTTTATGTTTAGTTGTCCAAGTCATCTTCACCTTCCACCAGGTCGAGCAGGGCGTTGTCGTTGTCGTCCTCTTCCTCGTCGGCGGAGCGGGCGATGTGCTTCTTCAGCTTGCTTATCATGGCCTTGTTGCACATGCCCGGTGCGTGCACATGTTTCAGCGGGATGTTGAGCACGATGAATTCATACAGAAACCACGCCACGTTGATGGCACCTTCGGCCTCGGGGATGATGACCGTCTCCCCCTCTTCCGAGAACTTGTCGCCCATTTTCACCAGGAGGTTTTCCTGGTGGGTGATGGGCAGCTCCATGTCGTCCAGGCAGCGGTCGCACGGCACGAGGATGAACCCGTCCAGCCGGAATGCCAGCTCGAACACATCGCCCCGCTTGCGCACGTTCACAACGGCTTTCACGTTGCCTCGCTGCACTTCCGGGCTGTCTATCTTTTGGAAAAACACGTCATCGAGCGTGTATTCCACAGTGTGTGTCCCGGTAAAGTCCTTGAGGACGATGTTGTAGGGTTCAAACTTCGACATGCTTTGTAAGCTGCTTTAAAAAACCGTGCAAAGGTAAACAATTTCGTCTTAATATGAAAAGGGTTGAGGAAATTTTGCTTTTGGAGGTGTGTCCAAATAGGAAAGAACACGGAATACACGGGACTATACGGATAATCACGGATGAGAATACAGTTGATGACTAATGGCATTCAAGGTAAAACATCTGTGAAAATCTGTTTAATCCTGTGTCATCGGTGTTCTATGTTCCATTTCGACACATCCTCCACCTTGGCACGGGCGGCGCGGCATCCTGCCTCACAACGACCTTCCCTTGTACACGTTGGAGAAGGCGGTGGGCAGCAGTTCGCCCATGAGGGTCACGTTGTTGGAATTGAAGTTGGGGCTGACGGTGAGGGTCACCTGGTTGCTGCCCCGGGCGATGTTCAGGCTCACCGTGGCCGACACGCCCGGCCCGTTCACGTTCATGGAGAAGTAGGTGTTGCCGCGCTTGTTCGTCTTCACCTTCACGTTCGAGGGCGTGCCGGTCACCGTGATGCCGCCCACGCCGTTGGGGCCTCCGCCCGCGTTGAAGGGGGCTATCTGGATGGTGGCCTCGCCGTCGTGCACCGACACGAAGTTGGTGGCCGTGTTGACGAACGCCGTGCGTCCCCACTTGAACATCAGCTGGTCGGCTTCCACGACGAAGTCCATGCGTTCCAGCGCGTCCATGGCGCGGACGTAGTTGAGCGAGTCCTCGATGGCCTCCAGCCGCTGCTGTTCTTCATATTTCCGGATGGCTTCGTATTCCGATCCTTCGCCATAGATGGGGTCGGGCATCTGGGCTTGTGCCGCCATGCCTCCCAGGAGGCACGCCGCGGCGAGAAATAAGAGCTTTTTCATATAAGTTAGTAGTTAATAGCTAATAGCTAATAGTTAATAGTTGGTAGCGGGTAGCGGGTAGCGGGTAGCGGGTAGCGGGTAGCGGGTAGCGGGTAGCGAGTAGCGAGTAACGGGTGAGCTTACGCCACATGGACCCGTAACTCGTAGCTTGTAACTCGTAGCTTGTAGCTTGTAGCTAAAACGCTATCCCCACCCGCACGCCGAAGTTGTTCAGGCCGTTGGCTTCGTACCACAGCAGGGTGTTGTCGTTGGTGGCGTAGTCGTAGTAGGCGGCCACGTGGAAACCGAACTTCGCCCGCTTGAACGGGTGTACCTCCATGCCCACCTCGGGCGACACGAAGAAGCCCCACGACGTGTTGTAGTAGCCGCTGCCGTTGATGTAGGTGGTGGCGCGGGCGTATTCGGCCCCGGCCTTTACCCCCACGTAGGGCATGAGCGTGCCGCTCCAGAAGCGGTAACGTGCCGTCACGCCGAAGGGCAGTTGGTACAGCGTGTGCACCTGGTCGGTGGTCAGCGCGACGTCGTGCCAGGCGAAGGTGGTGCGGGGCACGTATTCCTCGTTGGTGTGGTAGGAGGCGAACAGCCCCAGCCCCCAATGCGGGGTGAGGTAGTACCCGCCCTCCAGCGAAGCCCCCCAGCCGTTGAAGCCGGAGGCGATGTCGTTGTTGATGGTGCCTTTCAGCTGCCAGTCGATGTTGAAGAACGTGCGGAAGTAGGGCGTGCGTTCGTACAACGGGCTGCGGCTGTCGTACACGGCTATCTGTTTGCGTGCCGGGGCGGATGTCGCGGCCTGTTCCTGGGCTTGCGCGCCCGTGGCCAGAAGCAGCCCGGCGGCCATGATGGCGATGGTTTGTCTATGAATCGTTTTCATTTCGGGATGTCCTTTCTGTTTGTTTTGCTGTTATTTCTGTATGTAGGGCGATTGTTCGAACGCCTGGTCGATGCCGCGGGCCATGCGTTCCAGGTCGAACACGCGGTAGCCGGAGAGGTCGCCGTCGATGTAGGCGTTCCACACCACGGGCAGTTCCTCGTCCTCGCCCGTGGGGGCGGCCAGGTCGAGCATTTCCATCAGCAGGGAATTTTCCGAATAACTGTAATACACGGGGAAGCCGTATCCCCACGTGCCCCACGCGCCCCAGTAGTACGGGTCCCAATAGCCGGGGTAGTACCACCACCAGTAGGGTGTCACGGGGTAGCTCACGAAGAAGCGCGTGCTGCTCACGTAGCTCAGTTGCACGCCCAGGTCGGCCTCTTCCTTGGTGGCGGCGCGGGTGAATCCGCGTTCGTCCAGGCGGGCGGCCACGGTTTCGGCGAGCTTGCGCGCGTCGCCGTCCTTCCAGTACAGGGGCGTTTCCGAGTTGCCGATGACCAGGATGCTGTCCGGCACGAAGTACGAGGCGTGCGCCGTCCATTCGGTCGTGGTGTCGCATTGCGTGTACACCAGGTATTCGCCGTCCAGAGCCTCCAGGTCGGGGTTCTTCTGGCACGAAGCCAATGCAGCCGCCGCAGCGGCCAGCAGGATAAAACGTTTCTTTTTCATACCTTTTCGTTTGATAGTTCGCTGTGTTGTGTTGCAAATAACGTGCCTGCAGCCTTCGCCGCGCCGGTGGCTTAACACGGCTTATCACTTTTTGCACAACGTTTGCACGGGGCGGGTCATGCGCCGCAGTCCCCTCCCCGCAGATGCCGGGCTATTCTTCCGCAGATGCTGGACCATACTTCCTCGGATGCGGGGATAAACTTCCTCGGATGCGGAGATATTCTTAAAACTAAGCCTTAGTTTGTATAAACTAAGCTTTGGTTTGTATAAACTAAGACTTAGTTTTTATAAACCAAACCTTAGTTTTAAGAATACATCCGCATCCGAGGAAGAATAGTCCGGCATCCGGGGAAGTTTGCCTGCGCATCTGCGGAAGTATGGTTCGGCATCCGCGGCTGACCGCCTGCTGCAAATTGGGTGGGCAAGTTGCACGGCGGTAGGGGCATTTGCATTATCTTTGTCCCGCAAAGACGTTTTTGTGCGCAAAGACGGGTTATTTTGTACGCAAAGACGGAAAGACGCAAAGGTTTCTTTTATATAAATAGGAAAAGAAACTTCGCGTCTTAGCGTCTTCGCGTACAAAACAAACCGTCTTCGCGTACCAAACAAACCGTCTTAGCGTACAAAGGAAAATAAATCTTTGCGTCTTAGTGTCTTAGCGTACAAATAAATTATGATGGGAAATCAATCGAACGAACCGTGCCGCCTCACCGACTTCTTGCCCACCACGCGGAAGGAGGTGGAGCTGCGGGGATGGGACGAGGTGGACGTGGTGCTGCTGAGCGGCGACGCGTATGTGGACCACCCCTCGTTTGCCTGCGCGGTGGTGGGGCGGCTGCTGGAGGCCGAGGGGCTGCGCGTGGCCGTCGTGCCGCAGCCCAACTGGCAGGACGACTTGCGTGACTTCCGCAAGATGGGCCGCCCGCGCCTGTTCTTCGCCGTCTCGGCGGGCAACATGGACTCCATGGTGAACCACTACACGGCCAACAAGCGGCTGCGCTCGGACGATGCCTATTCGCCCGGCGGGCGCCCCCGCATGCGCCCCGACCGCGCCACGGTGACCTACTGCCGCATCCTGAAACGCTTGTGGCCGGACGTGCCGGTGGTCGTCGGCGGCATCGAGGCCTCGCTGCGCCGCTTCACGCACTACGACTACTGGGCGGACGCGCTCATGCCGAGCATCCTGGTGGACTCAGGAGCCGACCTCATGGTGTATGGCATGGGCGAGATGCCCCTGCGCGCGCTGGTGGCACGCCTGCGGGCGGGGCAGCCGTGGAGCAGGCTGACGGACATCCCGCAGACGGCCTACCTGGCGGACCGCGCCCCGGCGGCCGGCCCGTGGGACGACATCACGCTGGCCTCGCACGAGGTGTGCCTGCGCGACAAGAGGCGGTATGCGGCCAACTTCCGGCACATCGAGGAGGAGTCCAACCGCTACGAGGCCGCCCGCCTGCTGCAGCCCGTGGGCAGCCGCTGGGTGGTGGTGAACCCGCCCTTCCCGCCCATGACGACGGAGGAGCTGGACGCGTCCTACGACCTGCCCTACACCCGCCTGCCGCATCCCAAATACAGGGGAAAGGCGATACCCGCCTACGAGATGATCAAGCACTCCGTGTGCCTGCACCGGGGGTGCTTCGGCGGATGCGCCTTCTGCACCATATCGGCGCACCAGGGCAAGTTCATCGCCTCGCGCTCGCAAGCGTCCATCCTGCGCGAGGTGGAGCGCATCGTGCGGATGCCGGACTTCAAGGGATACGTGAGCGACCTGGGCGGCCCGTCGGCCAACATGTACCGCATGGCGGGGCGCAACCCGGACGCGTGCCGCAAGTGCCGCAAGCCGTCGTGCATCCACCCCCGGGTGTGTCCCAACCTGGACACCGACCACACGCCGCTGCTCGACGTGTACCGGGCGGTGGACGGCCTGCCGGGCATCAAGAAGTCGTTCATCGGCAGCGGCGTGCGCTACGACCTGCTGCTGCACGACTGCGCCGACCCCCGCGCGGCGGCGAGCCACGAGGCTTACACGCGCGAGCTGGTGGCACGCCACGTGTCCGGACGGCTGAAGGTGGCTCCCGAGCACACGGCGGACGAGGTGCTGCGCGTGATGCGCAAGCCGCCGTTCGCGCTCTTCGGGCGGTTCAAGGCGCAGTTCGACCGCATCAACCGCGAGTGCGGGCTGAACCAGCAGATAGTGCCCTACTTCATATCGAGCCACCCCGGCTGCCGCCCCGTGCACATGGCCGAGCTGGCCGTGGCCACCAAGCGGCTCAACTTCCACCTGGAGCAGGTGCAGGACTTCACCCCCACGCCCATGACGCTGGCCACCGAGATTTATTACTCCGGCTACCACCCTTACACGCTGGAGCCGGTGTACACGGCCCGCACCCGCGAGCAGAAGCTGGAGCAGCGCAAGTTCTTCTTCTGGTACAAGCCGGAGTACCGCGCCGCCATCGTGCGCGACCTGCAACGCATGAACCGCCCCGACTTGCAACGGCAACTGTTCGGATAAACCCGCGGATCGGTGCAGATTGTTTGTTTTCCGGGGTTTCGGGTAACTTTTGTGAATGGCGCGGCGGTTGTTTGCATCGAAAGTGTTACATTTGCACGGGCTATGGGACACATGGCCCATGTAGTTGTTCCTTTTTTGTTTAATGGAGAGCGCACATGGCTTGTCCCGACACCAAAGTGCGAAATGTACAGGCCGCTTTAGGCGGGCAATAGTCCCGATGCCTGGCATCGGGGCGGCTATGTGGGCTTTCTTAGGGGTAATGCGGAAAAAATACTCTGTGTAACTCCGTGTTTAAATGTGGATTCCTATGAAAGTATTGAAATTCGGCGGCACGTCCGTGGGCTCGGTGGAGGCGATAGAGAGCGTGAAGCGCATCGTGGAGGGACGGCAGGAGCCCGTCATCGTGGTGGTGTCGGCCTTCTCGGGCGTGACGGACCAGCTGTACAAGTTGTCGCGCGCGGCCTCGCAGGGCGACGAGGGCTATCTGATAGAGTACGAGCAGATGTATGCCCGCCACCTCACGGTGATAGACCGGATGGTGCCCGCCGCGCACAAGGCGGAGGTGCTGCCGCAAGTGCAGGACAAGTTTGCCGACCTGCTCAACATCCTGAAGGGGCTTTCCCTCATCCGGGACCTGTCGCCGCGCATCCTCGACACGGTGGTGGGCTATGGCGAGATGCTGTCGTCCCTCATCCTGTCGCACGTCATCGAGGGGGCGGTGCACCAGGACTCCACGTCGTTCATCAAGACCACGGTGCAGTTTGACAAGCACGTGGTCGATTATCCCGCCACGGAGGAGCGGGTGCGCCGGGCGTTCCAGCCCCTGCCGCCGGTGTCGGTGTGCGGCGGGTTCATCGCGTCGGACCTGCACACGGGGCGTGTGACCAACCTGGGGCGGGGCGGGTCGGACTACACGGCCTCCATCCTGGCCGCCACGCTCGGGGCCGACAGCCTGGAGATATGGACGGACGTGGACGGCTTCATGACCGCCGACCCGCGCATCATCCCGAATGCCTACGTGATAGAGCGGCTCAGCTTCGGCGAGGCGATGGAGTTGTGCAACTTCGGCGCGAAGGTCATCTATCCGCCCACCATCTTCCCCGTGTACCACCGCAACATCCCGGTACGCATCAAGAACACGTTCAACCCGCAGGCCGAGGGCACGTACATCTCCAACGAGCGCGACGACAGCCCCGACCGGGCCATCAAAGGCATCTCGTCCATCAACGACACGTCGCTCATCACCGTGCGGGGGCTGGGCATGGTGGGGGTCATCGGGGTGAATTACCGCATCTTCCGCGCGCTGGCCAAGAACGGCATCAGCGTGTTCCTGGTGTCGCAGGCCTCGTCGGAGAACACCACCTCCATCGGCGTGCGCCATGCCGACAGCGAACTGTCGGTGCGGGTGCTGCGCGAGGAGTTTGCCAACGAACTGGCGCAAGGGGAAATACACGACATACATGCGGAAGACGGCCTGGTGACGGTGGCCATCGTGGGCGACAACATGAAGCATGTGCCGGGCATCGCCGGGAAACTGTTCGGCACGTTGGGGCGCAACGGCATCAACGTGATAGCCTGCGCACAGGGGGCCGGGGAGACGAACATCTCCTTCGTGACCAACCGGGAGAACCTGCGCAAGGCCCTGAACGTGATACACGACTCGTTCTTCCTGTCCGAATACCAGGTGCTCAACCTCTTCGTGGTGGGCATCGGCACGGTGGGGGGCAACCTGTTGGAACAGATATACAAGCAACGTCCCAAGCTGATGAAGCAGAACGGCCTGCAACTGAACGTGGTGGGCATCGCCACCCGCAGCCGGATGCTGTTCGACCGCGGGGGTATCGACCTGGCCGATTACCGCCGCCTGCTGGCCGAGCGGGGCGTGCCTGCCGGAGCCGGACGCATCGAGGCGGAGGTGCTGGGCATGAACATATTCAATCCGGTGTTCGTGGACTGCACGGCCAGCGCCGAGATTGCGTCGCTCTACCGCTCCATGCTGGAGCATAACATCTCGGTGGTGGCGGCCAACAAGATCGCGGCCTCGTCGGCCTACGATGCCTACAGCCAGCTGAAGGACACCGCCCGCCGCCGGGGGGTGAAATACCTCTTCGAGACGAACGTGGGGGCGGGGTTGCCTATCATCAACACGATGAACAGTTTGATAAACAGTGGCGACCACATCCTGAAGATGCAGGCGGTGCTGAGCGGCACGCTCAACTACATATTCAACACGCTGGGCGAGGACGTGCCGTTGAGCCGTGCCATCCGCATGGCGCAGGAGTCGGGCTTCTCCGAACCCGACCCGCGCGTCGACCTCAGCGGCACGGACGTGATACGCAAGCTGGTCATCCTCACCCGCGAGGCGGGCTATCGGGTGGAGCAGGCGGACGTGGAGCGGCACTTGTTCGTGCCCGACCATTTCTTCGAAGGCTCGCTGGACGACTTCTGGCGCGACATCCCGCAGCTGGATGCCGACTTCGAGGCACGGCGCAGGCAGCTGGCCGCCGAGGGCAAGCGTTGGCGGTTTGTGGCCACGATGGAGGCCGGGCGTTGCCGCGTGGGGCTGGAGGCGGTGGACAGCCTGCATCCTTTCTACGACCTGCAAGGCAGCAACAACATCATCCTGATCACGACCGAGCGTTACAACGAATTCCCCATGATGATAAAAGGCTATGGGGCCGGGGCGAGCGTGACGGCGGCGGGCGTGTTCTCGGATATCATCAGCATAGCGAATATCCGGTAGGAATGCCCCTCCCGCTTCCTCCCCGAGAGGGAGGGGCGGAGAAGTTCTCGCCATTTCGACCGTAGGGAGAAATCTCATAGTGGCCCTGTGAGCGTTGTAGAGGGAGATTTCTCGCTGTGTTCGAAATGACGGCGGGCTCGGAGTTGTCTATGTTTTCCCGTCATTTCGACCGTAGGGAGAAATCTCAGGGTGACCTTGTGAGCGTTGTAGAGGGAGATTTCTCGCTGTGCTCGAAATGACGGCGGGCTCGGAGTTGCCTATGTTTTCCCGTCATTTCGACCGTAGGGAGAAATCTCGTAGTGTTCTTGTGGGCGTTGTAGCGGGAGATTTCTCGCTGCGCCCGAAATGACGGCGGGCTTGGAAGTTGGCTATGTTTTCCCGTCATTTCGACCGTAGGGAGAAATCTCATAGTGGCCCTGTGAGCGTTGTAGAGGGAGATTTCTCGCTGTGCTCGAAATGACGGCGGGCTCGGAGTTGTCTATGTTTTCCCGTCATTTCGACCGTAGGGAGAAATCTCGTAGTGTTCTTGTGAGCGTTGTAGCGGGAGATTTCTCGCTGCGTTCGGAATGACGGCGGGCTTGGAGTTGCCTATGTTTTCCCGTCATTTCGACCGTAGGGAGAAATCTCGTAGTGTCCTTGTGAGCGTTGTCTTGTGAGCGTTGTAGAGGGAGATTTCTCGCTGTGTTCGAAATGACGGCGGGCTTGGGGTTGCCTGATGGAGAGAAGCAGGAATGTATTCTCATACATTATATAATTATGAATAAATAGGTACATTATAATATATGAATAGACTTCATAATATATGAATAGACTTCGACATACGCTGTCTGCCTGGCACATCCCCCCCCGGGGGGGAGCATGGGGGGGCAGGGGGTTGTGCTGCGCGCTTCTTTTGCTCTTGCTGCTTTCCCCCGCCTGCCGTCGCACACGTCCGCAGCTGCCCTCGAACAAGCCTTTGCCGGTCGAAGCCCCCGCCCTCGATGTGGTGCGTATGAACCGGGAAATGGCGCAGCGGGAAGACAGCCTGATAACGGCTTACGTGGCATCGCATTATCCCGGCATGGAAAAGACTGGCGATGGCTACTGGATGCGGGTGGAGCGGGTGGCCGGGGGGCGGCGGATAGCCTGGCATGACACCTGCCGGGTGCGATGCCGGTTGGCTGCGCTTGACGGAAGGGTGCTGGAGGAGATGCCGCCGCGCACGGTCGTGGTGGGCAAGCAGGACATCGTGCCGGGGCTGGATGCCGCCCTGCAACGGTTGTGCCCCGGCGAGCAGGCCACGTGCATCTTCCCCTCGCACCTGGCCTACGGCATGAAAGGGCACGGGCATGCGGTGCCGCCCTACACGCCGGTGATGCTCCGGGTGGAGGTGGATGCCCTTTCTAAATAAAATTAACTTGCTATATTCGTGATTTAGTCGGATATTTGCAGTCTAAATTCAACTGACAGAACAGAATGAAGACGTTATTATATGTGCTTGCGGCGGCGGTTGTCTCCATGGGGGCGTTGACCTCGTGCGACCGGGACGTGCGCATTTATGCGAAGGAGTTGAAGGCCGAAAGGCTTTTGGTGGAGGACTATATCGAGCGCAACGGGCTGCGTATCGTGGAAACGATGCCTTCGGAAGCTGCATTCCTGCAAGATCCGAAGCTATATTACCACTCCACCAGCGGCCTGTATTATCGTCTGGAGAAGTCCGGGCGCACGGACTTGGACTCCCTCCAGTTGGGCGACAAACTGACGGTCGAGATGCGATACTTGGAATACACGCTCACGGAGCAGTCCGACACGGCGGACTATTGGTCGCCCGAGGTGTACCTGAGTTGGCAGAAGTTCACTTACGGTAGCAGCACCTCTTCCTTGCCCGAGGGTTTCCTTGAAGCGGTGAACTACATGCGTCGCACCGAGTCGGAAGCCAAGCTCATCGTCACGTCCAAGCTGGGTTTTGATCCTTCGGTGGTGACCCCCTACGGCTACCACGTGAAGATAAGGTTTGCGAAGAACGAAATCCCCGAATGATAAATTTGGAACACGGATGAAGCGAAGCGGATTGGACGGATGTGTACGGATTAGGGTAGTTTCCGCAAGTACTTGCGTATTCCCGGTCTGTGTGCATCCGTCCAATCCGTCTCATCCGTGTTCTTTTCTTACAACTGCATTATGACACTGATTAAATCCATTTCCGGAATACGGGGCACCATAGGTGGCTCCGTGGGCGAGGGGTTGAACCCCATCGACATCGCCCGCTTCACGGCGGCATACGCCACGCACATTCGAGCAAACAAGTCTACTCCTTCCAATAAAATCGTGGTGGGACGTGATGCCCGTCTCTCGGGCGAGATGGTGAGCCACGTGGTGGTCGGCACGCTGCTGGGCATGGGTTTCGACGTGGTGAACATCGGCCTGGCATCGACACCGACTACCGAACTGGCCGTGGTGATGGAGCAGGCGGCGGGTGGCATCATCCTCACGGCCAGCCATAATCCGAAGCAATGGAATGCGTTGAAGTTGCTTAACGAGCGGGGCGAGTTCCTCAATGCCGCCGAGGGCGAGCATGTGTTGCACCTGGCCGAGACGGAAGACGTCACCTTCGCCGGGGTGGACGAACTGGGCAAGCTGGCGGAGGACTTCTCCTATACGCAGAAGCACATCGAAGCCGTGCTGGCATTGCCCTTGGTCGATGTGGAAGCCATCCGGGCGGCGGGCTTCACGGTGGCGGTCGATGCCGTCAATTCGGTGGGTGGCGTGGCCATCCCGGCCTTGTTGGAAGCCTTGGGTGTAAAGCGGGTGGAGCGGCTCTACTGCACGCCCGACGGACGCTTCCCGCACAACCCCGAGCCGTTGCCCGAACACTTGACGGACATCTCGGCCTTGATGGCAAGGGGGGGGATCGACGTGGGCTTCGTGGTGGACCCGGATGTGGACCGGTTGGCCATTGTGTGCGAGGACGGCAGCATGTTTGGTGAAGAATATACGTTGGTGTCGGTGGCCGACTATGTGTTGCGTCACACGCCCGGCAACACGGTGTCCAACCTCAGCTCGACCCGTGCCTTGCGCGACGTGACCGCCCGTTACGGAGGCACTTATACTGCCTCGGCGGTAGGCGAGGTCAACGTGGTGGCGGCCATGAAAGCCACGGGGGCGGTCATCGGCGGCGAAGGCAACGGCGGGGTCATCTACCCGGCCTGTCACTATGGACGCGACGCGTTGGTGGGCGTGGCGTTGTTCCTTACCCATTTGGCACAATCGGGCATGAAAGTGTCCGAATTGCGCAAGACGTACCCGGATTATTTCATTTCCAAGAACAGGATACAGCTCACCCCGGCCATCGACGTAGACAAGGTACTGGCTGCCATTAAGCGTGCTTACCAGCAATATGAAGTGAATGATGTGGACGGGGTCAAGATTGACTTCCCCACGGGCTGGGTGCACCTGCGTAAGTCGAACACCGAGCCGATTATCCGGGTGTACTCGGAAGCTGCCACCCGCGAGCAGGCGGAAAAGTTCGCTCATGCCATCATGGACGAAGTGAAACGCATTGCGGGGATATAGTCCGGCCCGTTAAGTTCTTTATTTTAAATAGCTACGAAGGTTGATATATATGTTTAATTTTGAATAGCTACTTATTAAACAAGAAAGATGGAAGTATTCAGCACGTTGCCCTACAAGGTGGCCGACTTGTCGCTGGCCGATTTCGGGCGGAAAGAAATAACCCTGGCCGAACAGGAAATGCCGGGGCTGATGGCATTGAGAGCCAAATATGGGAAAGACAAACCTTTGAAAGGGGCACGCATCATGGGGTCGCTGCATATGACCATCCAGACCGCCGTGCTCATCGAGACGCTGGTGGAACTGGGCGCGGAGGTGCGCTGGTGCAGCTGCAACATCTACTCCACGCAGGATCACGCGGCGGCAGCCATTGCGGCGGCGGGTGTGCCGGTATTCGCTTGGAAAGGCGAGACGTTGGAGGAATACTGGTGGTGCACCCTGCAAGCCCTTACCTTCGAGGGACACAAGGGGCCGAACGTGATAGTGGACGACGGCGGCGATGCCACGCTCATGCTGCACGTGGGGGCGGAGGCGGAAGATGATCCCGCCACGCTCGACCGTCTGGCCGAGGGCGAGGATGAACGCGAGCTGCTGGCTATGCTGCGCCGCGTGCTGGCGGAAGACCCGGGCATGTGGCACCGCATGATACCGGAGGTGCGCGGCGTGTCCGAGGAAACGACCACCGGCGTGCACCGTCTGTACCAGATGATGGAGGAAGGCCGCTTGCGTTTCCCCGCTTTCAACGTGAACGACTCGGTGACGAAATCAAAATTCGACAACCTCTACGGCTGCCGCGAGTCGCTGGCCGACGGCATCAAGCGCGCCACCGACATCATGCTGGCGGGCAAGGTGGTCGTGGTATGTGGCTACGGCGATGTGGGCAAGGGGTGCGCCCGCTCCATGCGGGCCTACGGGGCGCGGGTGCTGGTGACGGAAATTGACCCCATATGCGCCCTGCAAGCGGCTATGGAAGGATTCGAGGTGACCACCGTGGAGGACGCGCTGCCTGAAGGCAACGTGTACGTGACTACCACGGGCAACCGCGACATCATCCGCATAGAGCACCTGGAGCGGATGAAGGACGGAGCCATCGTGTGCAACATTGGCCACTTCGACAACGAAATACAAGTGGATAAGTTGAAGAAATATCCGGGTATCGCCCGCCTCAACATTAAGCCGCAGGTGGACCAATACACTTTCCCCGACGGGCACAGCGTGCTGCTGCTGGCCGACGGACGGTTGGTGAATCTGGGCTGTGCTACGGGGCATCCGTCGTTTGTGATGAGCAATTCGTTCACCAACCAGACGCTGGCGCAAATCGAACTTTTCACGAAGCACTACGATATTGGCGTCTACCGTCTGCCCAAACACCTGGACGAAGAAGTGGCTCGCCTGCATCTTGACCGCCTCGGTGTGAAGCTTACCCGCCTGCGCCCCGAACAGGCTGCCTACATCGGCGTGGACGTGGACGGCCCGTACAAGCCGGAACATTACAGGTACTAAAGGATGTGAAAGCGGGGAAGACGAAAAAACGATTCCCCGCTTCCTCAATTAAAACATTTTGTCATGAAAAAAACAACCCTGTTCCTTTGCGCAAGCATTGCCTGTTGCATCGGCATCTTGGCTTCGCCCCCGACCGAATGCAATGACGAGACATCCCCTTACAGCCGGGTGAGTGACGGTTTCTCGGTTTCCTTGCCCTCGCTGCCGTGGAACCGCAGATTCGACCCGCATTGGGCGGGCTTCGGCATAGGCTTCAATACGCTGGCCGATGCGCATTTACAACATCTCAACCACGTGGGTGGCATTTCGCTTTCTACGGGGAAGTCGTTGGAATATACGCTCAATATCTTTGAAAAATCGTTTGCCTTTGCCCGAAACCATTTGGCTTTCGTCACCGGGCTTGGCATGAGGTGGAACCGTTATCATCTGAGCGAAAATGCGTATTTTGTCCGTGCAGACGGACAGGTCGTCATGCGGCCTGCCCTGCCCGGCGTGTACTTCCAAAAGACCCGATTGGGAGTGAACAGCTTCACCTTGCCGCTGTTGTTGGAGTTCCAGGCCGGGCGCACCAAGGCGGGCAGCTTTTTCCTGTCGGCCGGAGTGGTGGGGGCGGTCAACTACCTGTCGGCTTCCAAGGTGAAATACGTGGACTTTGACGGGAAGAAACAAAAAAGGAAGGTGGACGGCGACCTCTATGTGCATCTGCTCTCGTTCGATGTGCTGGTGCAAGCCGGCTTCGGCAACTTCGGGCTATATGCCAAGTACAGTCCCGTGGAACTGTTCGAACACGGGCGAGGCCCAGAGGTGTATCCCGTTTCCATCGGAGCAATGATACATTTCTAATAATACAAATAGGCACATGGCGCATACAATTCAAAGATCTGTATGCGCCATGTGCCTATTCTGTGTTTTCAACGTTCCCGCCTCAACGCTTCTGCTTCAAAAATCGCTCCACGGCACGGCGGATAGATTGCAGACCGAATTGCTGCGGGTCTATCTCGTCCAAAGGCACGAAGCGGCACGCGGCCACGTCATCGTCGGCGTGGAGGTGGCGGTCGTCGGCCAGGCGGCAGGCAAAGAACATGTCGAGCGTAGGGATGGTCAGCCCGCTGTATTCGTACAGGTTGGGCAGGGAAAAGAGGTAGGTGGCCTCGGTCACTGTGCCGCCGGTTTCTTCCTGCACCTCGCGGGCAATGGCCTCTTCACCGGTCTCGTTGCCGTCCACGAAGCCGCCGGGCAGGTCGAGCGTGCCTTTGGCGGGTTCCTTGGCGCGGCAGCACACGAGTAGTTCCCCTTTTTCATTCTGAATAAATGCCGCCGTGGCTGCCGATGGGTTGATGTAGTACACGAACCCGCAGGCCGTGCAACACATCGATTTCACATTGTGCTGCGTGAAGCCGCCCCCACATACCGGGCAGTGGCGGAAAAGTTTGGAGAAATCCATTGCCAGTTACGAGTTACGAGCTACGAGCTACAAGCTACGAGTGCCATGCGGTTGGGTTTTCTCGCTCCCCGCTCCTTGTAGCTTGTAGCTCGTAGCTATTACAACGTTTTCTTTATCGCTTCCTGCACCATTTGCTCCATCAGGTCGTAGCCTTTGGGGGTGACGTGCACCTCGTCGGTGGTGTATTCCGGAATCATGAAGTTTTCCGGCGTGGCCATGGCGGAGAAATAGTCCAAGTAGGTGATTTTCTCTTCTTTGCAGTATTCCTTGATCATCTTGTTCAAATCCACCACCTGTTGCGTGGCTTCCACTTCGGGCCGCCAGCTGTAATGCTTGACGGGCAGCACCGAGCACAGGATGACTTCGATGTCGTTGGCTTCGGCTATTTCGGCCATGGCTTTCAGGTTGTCCATAATCATCTTCAAGGTCGAGGGACCCGTGTTGCCGGCAATGTCGTTTGTCCCGGCGAGGATAACCACCGCTTCGGGCTGCAGGTCTACCACGTCCTGGTGGAAGCGCACCAGCATTTGCGGGGTAGTCTGTCCGCTGATGCCCCGGTTCACGTAAGGGTTCGCCTTGAAGAAGTCGGGGTGGGTTCTGATCCAGCCTTCGGTGATGGAGTTGCCCATGAACACCACGCGCTTTTCCCCCTTGGCGGGAGCGGCGAGTTGGGCGTTCGCTTCGCGGAAGCGGTTCAGGTTGGGCCAGTCCTGCGCCTGGGCCGTCCAGCAGCCCAAGGCCATCGAGCCGATGAAAAGGCCCGCGAATAGTTTGTTTGGTTTCATAATGTGTTTGTTTGAGATGAGTTATAAATTGTTGAATAAGAAATCGCATTTGCGGGTGTACAGGTGGCGGCGGGTTTGCTTGCCCAGGATGCTGTGGTTCTTGTCGGGATAGATTTGCATCTCAAATTGTTTGCCCGCTTCCACCAGGCGGGACACGTAGAGCATGGTGTTCTGCACATGCACGTTGTCATCCGCCGTGCCGTGCACGATGAGCAACCGGCCTTGCAGGCTGTCGGCCCGCAATAGGGGCGAGGCGGCATCGTAGCCGGTGAAGTTCTCCTGCGGACGGCGCATGAACCGCTCGGTGTAGGCCGCGTCATACAGCCGCCAGTCGGTCACGGGGGCTACGGCGATGCCCGCCTTGAAAGGGCTGTCCGGCGCGCTCATGCACATGAGGGTCATGAAGCCGCCGTAGCTCCATCCCCAGATGCCGATGCGCTGCGGGTCAATGCCGGGCTGCATGCCGAGGTAACGGGCGGCTTCAATCTGGTCGCGCACCTCCAGCGTACCGAGTTGGCGGTAGGTGCATTTGCGGAATTCCGCCCCGCGTGCCCCCGTGCCGCGCCCATCGACGCAGGCCACCACGTAACCCTGCTGCGCCAGGTAGTATTCCCAACCGATGCTCCAACTGTCCAGCACTTCCTGCGAGTCGGGACCGCTGTATTGCACCAACAGCAGGGGATGCCGGGCCGTGGTGTCAAAGTCGGCAGGGCGTACCATCCAGCCATTCAACGTCACGCCTTCCGAAGTAGTGAATTGGAAAAACTCTTTCCGGGGCAAGTCCAGTTCCTGCACGGTGCTTGCCAGGGCAGCATTGTCCTCCAGCACGCGCAATTCTTTCCCCTTGTTCGTCCTCAACACCATGCGGTTGGGCGTGGCGGTAGTTGATCCGTTGTCTATGAAATTGGTAAACGTGCTGTTGAACGTCGCCTGGTGCATGCCCCGTCCGTCGGTCAGCCGGGTGGTTCGCCCCTTGGCATCGAGGGCGTACACGTTGCGCTGCATGGGCGAGGCTTCGGCGGCCTGGTAGTACAGCGTGCCGGTCTTTTCATCGTACCCGTACACGGCGGTCACGTCCCACGGTCCGGAGGTCAGTTGCTTGTCCAACAGTCCGTTCATGCGGTAGCGGTACACGTGCCGGTAGCCGTCCCGTTCGCTCACGTAGAGGAACGACTTGCCATCGTTCATGAAATAGATGTTGTCTATCAGCCCGTAATCGATGTAATATGGGTCTTCCTCGCTCAAGGTCAGCGTGGCCACGGTCGATTTCGGGTTGGCCAGGTACATGTCGAGGCGGTTCTGGTTGCGGTTCAGCTTGAAGACGGCCAGTTGCTCGGCCGACTTCGTCCAGCGGATGCGCGGGATGTAGTAATCGCCCTCCGTGTCGCCGGGTTTTATTTCGCGGGTGTTCTTGTTGTAGTCATCGTACACGAACACGCGGACTTTGGAGTTGGCTTGCCCCGCCTTGGGATATTTGAAGCGTAGCGACTCGGGGTAGAGCGTGAGGCCGTCCTCGTCCGGGTGTCGGTTGTACAGTTGGAAGGAAAACTCGGGCACGTCGCTTTCGTCGAATTTCAGGAAGGCGATCATCTTGCTGTCCGGGCTCCATTCGAAATAGCGGGTCGCGCCGAATTCCTCCTCGTACACCCAGTCGGGCACGCCGTTGATGATGCTTCCCGCCCGCCCGTCGCGGGTCACGGCCAGCTCGGTGTCGAAGTCCAGCTTGCGCAGGTAAATGTTGTTCTCCCGCACGAAGGCCACGTAGCGGCTGTCGGGCGAAAAGGCCGGGGCTTCCAGCCGCCCGTATTCCGAGAGCAACCGCAACTCGCCTTTCCTTATATCGTATAGGTAATAGTCGGCGGTGAAGGTGCGGCGGTAGCGGTATTCCATGTTCGTGTACACCAGCAGCAGTTCCTCGTTCGGGCTGAACACGTAGCCGTCCATGCGCCGTATCGGTGCATCCGCCAGCCGGTCGAGGCACAGCACCGTGTCGGTGGCCTGCCCCGTGCGGTAGGCATAGCGCACGATGGTGGCCGAGTCGGCCAGCACGGTGTAATGCTCGCCGTCGTTCATGGAGTGGAACGCGGGCAGCGTCTTGGGGCGGAACTTGCCGTCGGTGATGTCGTATAGCAGATTGGGGGAAACCGTTTGCGCCAGGCACAGCAGCGCAGCGAAGAGGCAGTATCGTTTCATGCGAGGTTTTTGTGAATGTTGCGGTGCAAAAGTAAGGATTTTAAATAGGTATTCAAAATGGTTTGTGCGCGGATGTTTTCCAACTTCCCGGCACATGTTTTGCTTTTTGTCAGCAGATGTTTTCCGAATCGTGCGCAGAAGTTTTACTGCCCACAGTCGCTACGCGGCTTGTCGGAATTCACCCTGCAAACTTAATGTTGATGACTGCGTAGAGGGCATTGGTCGGGATGGTGTAGCAGTATGGCATCCAATTGCTCATGGAACTTGGTAGAAATACGCAGCCAGGTTTTCTATAGTTGTGTCCGTGTATTCCGTGCCTTTGGAGTCTTCTTCCAACATAAGGCTGTCAGGCAGGCAGCCGGGTAATGGCGTATGCGAGCGACTCCGCGTCGATCCATCCCCCCGTTTATGCCTGCGGTGGGGACCGTCCAAGTGAGGTGGGTATCGTCTGCGTCGGTTGCCACCAAGGTTACTTGTGCGGGGACGGCAGGGAGGTCATGGCCGATGAACACGGGAGGCATTGATACTGTTCTCGCCTTTGTCGTTGGCAGTTACTATGCGATACGTTACCGTACTTGCTTCGGTTATACCAGTGTCTACATATAAGAAAATATAACATACGGAATAGTCAATGGTAAAAATAACCTAAATAAATTCATCGGTTTCTTATACCTCCTTTTGGAATAAAGATGGCACTTTTATGCCTTTCTTGCCAAAAGAATATCATTTTGCAGGAAAAATGAATGTTATGATGAAAAATTTATTTGATTTTACAATAAAATGTTTACCTTTGCAGCGAAAACGAATTAAACATTTAAAAACAGCAAGCAATGAAAGTCGAACAAGTAATTGACAATTTGAAAAGGAGATTTCCGAACGAGCCTGAGTATATCCAGGCGGTGCATGAGGTGCTGGAGTCTATCGAGGAAGTGTACAACGCCCATCCGGAGTTTGAAAAGAGCAACCTGATAGAACGCCTGTGCATCCCGGACCGCATCTTCTCGTTCCGCGTGACGTGGGTGGACGACCAGGGACGCGTGCAGACCAACATGGGATACCGCATCCAGCACAACAACGCCATCGGTCCCTACAAGGGCGGCATCCGCTTCCATCCATCAGTCAACCTCTCCATATTGAAATTCCTTGCTTTCGAACAGACATTCAAGAATTCGCTGACCACCCTGCCTATGGGTGGTGGCAAGGGTGGCTCGGACTTCAACCCAAAAGGGAAATCCGATGCCGAAATCATGCGCTTCTGCCAGGCCTTCATACAGGAACTGGGCAAGCACATCGGACCCGACACCGACGTGCCGGCGGGCGACATCGGCGTGGGCGGACGCGAAGTGGGCTACATGTACGGCATGTACAAGAAGATGGCTTGCGAGAACACGGGTACCTTCACCGGCAAGGGGCTTGAATTCGGCGGGTCGCTCATCCGCCCCGAGGCTACCGGCTACGGCAACATCTACTTCCTGCTCAACATGCTGGGCCGCCAGGGCATCCACGACCTCAAGGGGCAGACGGTGGCCATCTCCGGCTCGGGCAATGTGGCCACCTACACGGCCGAGAAGGTGTTGCAGATGGGTGGCAAGGTGGTCACGCTGTCGGACAGCAACGGCTACATCTACGACCCCGACGGCATTGACCGCGAAAAACTGGACTACGTGTTCGAACTGAAGAACATCTACCGGGGTCGCATCCGCGAATATGCCGAGAAATACGGCTGCAAATACGTGGAAGGCGGTCGTCCGTGGGGTGAAAAGTGCACCATCGCCCTGCCGTCGGCCACGCAGAACGAATTGAACGGCGACGATGCCGAGATGCTGGTGAAGAACGGCTGTATCGCCGTGTCCGAAGGGGCGAACATGCCCTCCACGCCCGAAGCCATCGCCGTGTTCCAGCGGGCCAGGATACTCTACGCCCCGGGCAAGGCGGCCAACGCGGGCGGTGTGGCCACCTCCGGGCTTGAAATGGTGCAGAACTCCATGCGCCTCAGCTGGAGCCGCGAGGAAGTGGACCAGAAGCTGCGCGACATCATGGCCGGCATCCACGAGGCCTGCGTGAAGTATGGTACGGAGCCGGATGGTTACGTCAACTACGTGAAAGGCGCGAACATCGCCGGGTTCATGAAGGTGGCCAAGGCCATGATGGCACAAGGCATCCTGTAAGATATGTTTTGTTTGATTATTGGCAAGGAAGGCCCGGTCGTCCGCAGGGAAGGCCGGGCCTTCCTTATTCTGTATATTGTCCGTTGTTGATTGCCTGATGCCGGGCTCGCGTTCTGTCAACGCAAAAGGCGCGGGCCGTTTTGGGAACAGCCTGCGCCTTTTTTTTCGTCATGGATGGTAAGCCGTTACTCGTCGGGCAGGAAAAGCGGGTCTTCCGGCATCACCATCACCGGCTCCTGCTCGTATTGCTTCAGCAGCTTGGCGGGGACGTATTGCTTGTCCACCACCAGGCGGAACATGTATTCGTTGAACCATTCGTTGGTCATCACCAGGCAGCCCTTCTGGCCGTAGTCCGCGCCCCAGCTGTTTTCCACCTTCCAGGCCAGCGGCTGCCCGTCCGCGTCGAGGTTGACCGCCGTGAGCGTCATGGCGTGGGTGGAGCCGCTGTCGTAGGTCATGATGCGCTGCGCCTTGTCCATGCCGAACGTGGTGCCGAAGAGCGACTCGTAGTCGTAGTTGCGCACGTCACACAGGCCCCGCTTGCGGTCGAGGAACTTGCCCACGTCGTACGAACTGTACAGCTTGCTGCCGCCCCGCAGCGAGGCGATGGCCAGCCGGGCGATTTCGTCCATGGGCAGGTTGAGGTATTTCCAGTTCGTGCCGTCATACATGTGGCGGTCGTATTCCACCTCGTAGGTTTTGTGGTATTCGCGCCGGGGGTCGTTCATCACCATGATGAACGAGCCTTGCAGGGGCTTGCCTCCCAGTATTTCGGCTGCGAAGGTCATCGGCGTGTATTGCTTCGCTTCGGTCATGGCGCGTCCCTCGTTGTCCCGGAAGACATAGGTGAACGTGGCGGGCGGTTCGCCCAGGGTGAGGGACAGCATGCGGTAGACGGTGCCGAGCATCCCGGCCTTGGCCTCCTCGATGTCGGTCGCGCTGCGCCCTGCCTGCTTCATGCCGCGCAGCTGCAGGCCGAATTCGCGCAGTTTCGACTTCAGCAGGCCGGCCACCCGCGACGTGTTGTCGCTCGAATACGTCTCGGGCATTACCTCGGCGGGCACCAGGCCGTATTTCGTCACCAGGTCCGCCACCCCGCAATACGTGCCGCCGTCGCTTATCGGGTTTTTGAAGAAGAAGCGTACCCGCTCGTCGTCCATCGGCTTGTCGGCATGGTCAATCACGCCCTGGAGGAAGAGGTTGGCCTTCTCCAGCTGGTCCCAGAAGAACAGGTAATCGTGCGAAAGCTCCACCGAGAGCGAGTCGGTGCGCCTGGCAAACTCCGCCCGCAGCACGTTGAAACCGCTGAACATCCAGCACCGCCCGCTGCGCTGCTGGTCCGTGATGCTTTGTGCGGGCGTTTCCACGTTGAAGTACGTGTCCACCGGGCCTTTGTTGGCGTGGTTCACCGCCAGGGCGTCGATGCTGTTGGCCGCCAGGGCGTTGAACAGTGCCCGCTCGGCCTGGGTGTGCGGTTGCGCCTGCCTGATTTGTTCGAGCATGTCGGGCGATATGCCTCCGCCGCTTTCCTGGGCCACGCCGTGCAGCGGCCACGCCGCCAGCACGCCCGCCAGGATAAAACCTTTTGCAATAGATGTCGTCATAATGCTTGTGTTTGGATTTTGGGCAAATGTAATGCTTTTTTGGGACAAAGCGCATACGGGGCGTGCCAAAATGAAGCCTGTCACACGGCGCACGTGGACTGTCCCCGGGATTGCCCGTTCACTCCGCGTGTGCCGTGTACTTTCTTTTGTTGTAAGAATGCGGGCGAAAATGGGTTTGTGGCTTCTATATAATGCCTTTTGGTGGTCTTTTGTTGATTTAACGCAAACATTTGCGTTTAAATAAAAGTAAATAAGATAAAATAAATGTTTATATATTTCTTTTGTTTGTATGATACATCTATCTTTGCGGTGTAATTACAAACAAGGAGTACTCCAACAGGGAACTGCCGGCAAAGTTACCTGAAACATGCAGTATCAAC
>CALUML010000023.1 GCA_944321745.1 uncultured Bacteroidales bacterium | reverse complement strand
GGAACTTTTGCATTTACTATTGGACTATTTACGATTTACTACTTTACATTCCGTTGTTTTTTCCCGCAGATTTCGCTGATTGGCGCAGATATTCTCGCTACTCGCTTCCCGCTACCCGCTACCAATCAGCTCCCCGCTACTCGCTACCAATCCGACTACCCGTCCACCTCCGCTTCCAGCCCGTCATAGGCCAGCACCACCCCGTCGGGCAAGGTGCGCTGCACGGTGTCATGCAGCCCTATCTCGTGGCTCATGTGGATGAGGAAGGTCTTTTTCGCTCCTATCCGGCGGGCCAGTGCCAGCGACTCGTCCAACGACAAGTGGGACATGTGCTCCTTCTTCCGCAAGGCATTCAGCACTAAAACGTCCAAGCCGCCCAATTGTTCAATCGCCCGTTCGTCCACGGTCTTTGCATCCGTCAGGTAGGCCACGTTCCCGATGCGGTACCCCAATATGGGCAGGCAGGCATGCATCAGCCTCACCGGCATCACCTGGAGGCCCCGCACGTCAAAGGGTTCATAGGGACGCACCTCGTGCAGCTCGATGCACGGCACACCGGGATATGGCCTGGGCGCAAAGCAATAGGGCATCACCCGCCGCACGGCCTCCAGCACCCGCCCCTCGGCATACACGTGCATGTCGCCGAAAGGACGCAAGTCGTCCATGCCGCCCACATGGTCATAATGCTCGTGGGTGAGTAGCACGGCAGACAGCCACGTAATGCCGTGTGCCAGCATCTGCTGCCGGAAGTCCGGCCCGCAGTCCATCAGCAACCTGCATCCGCCCGCCTCCAGCAATGCCGACGTGCGCAGGCGATGGTCGTGCACGTCGGTCGAGCGGCACACCTCGCACCGGCAGCCTATCTGCGGCACCCCGGTGGAAGTGCCTGTGCCTAAAAACAAAATACGACCCATTGACAATTAATAATTAACAGTTAACAATGAACAATGGACAATGGACAATGAACAATGAACAATGAACAATGGACAATTGTCCGCTGACTGTTGACTATTGATAATTGTTCATTGTCCATTGTTCATTGTCCATTGTCCATTGTTCATTGTTCATTGTCCATTGTTCATTGTTCATTGTTCTCATTCTTATCCGCCACTCCTGCGGGTACAAATTGTTGCAGCGGTTGCCCAGGTTCTTCACCCAGCCCAGCGGCAAGCCCCGGTGGCACACCAACACGTGCCCCTTGGGCGCATCGGGCAGCACGAGGTTGTCCCGCCTCAGGTAGGCGATGGCCGTTTCCCCGTCCACCTCCACACTCGCCACCGCGCCGCTGTCCAACGCTTTCGACAAGGCCGCCGCCGCATCGGGCACGAAGTCCCTGCCCTTCGTCCGTCCCAAGGACACACCGGCCTGGACAACGTGCCACGTCCTTTCCGCCAGGCGCATATCCTCTTTCAAGTCGGCAGGATAAGCTGTCACCCGGTCGCCGTCGTACAAGGCAGCCCACTCCCGCCCCGCGCGCAAGGGCAAGGGCAACGCCCCCCGCCACGGTTGCTCGCGCACGCCCTTGAAGCGGGCGGGCTTGGAGGGACGGGGCAATGGTGCGTCTTCCCACTTCCGCATCACGGAGAGGAAAAAGCCCTCGCCCCGCGTGCGGTGGGGGTAGAAATGATACCCGCCTTCCGTCTCCACGATGTCGGTGCGCCCCTTCAGGTCGATGGAGAGCCGTTCCGCCCCCAGCTCCCGGCACGTCCACGCCACGTTGTCCTCATTCTCCTGCCGGTTGTACGTGCAGGTGCTGTACACCAACACCCCGCCGGGTTTCAGGGCGAGCCATGCCTCCCGCAGGATGTCGCGCTGCCGCGCCGCGCACATGTCCACATTCCGGGGCGACCACTCGTCCACCGCCTGCACGTCCTTGCGGAACATGCCCTCGCCCGAGCAAGGCGCATCCACCACCAGCACGTCAAACCATCCCGGCAGCGCGGCGAAATCCGCCGGCGTGTTATGGGTGACAAGCGTGTTCGCATTACCCCACTTCGCCATGTTTTCCGCCAGGATGCCCGCCCGCGAACGGATGACCTCGTTGCTCACCAGCAGCGAAGTATCCGGCAGGCATTGCGCCAGCAACGTGGACTTGCCCCCGGGGGCGGCACACAAGTCAAGCACCCGCGCGGCCTGCGGAAAGTGTTGCCCCACGGCTTGTGCCAGGAACATGGAACTGGCCTCCTGCACATAATACGCCCCTCCATGCAGCAGCGGGTCGAGCGTGAACACCGGGCGTTGCGCCAGGTAATACCCCGCACCGCACCACGGCACACGGTCGGCCGAAGGGGCGAGCGGCACCTTGTCGTTCACCCGCACGCTTACCGGCGGGGCTTCGCACAACGACCGCTCAAACGCCGGATAATCCGCCCCAAGCAACGCCTGCATGGCGTGTGTGAATGGAATGGGAAGCTGCATGAAACTGTTATCGAACCATCTGTAACATATCGTCCAGACTTATAATATCCACTTTAGGGAAATCTATCTCCCTCAAAATCTTATAATGACTATCTTCTGTAACGACAAACCTTGCATTCCCCGCCACCGCACAATCCACAAATTTGTTGTCGTCCGGGTCTGCCTTTATCAGGTTAAAACGATAATAGGGGGTGACAAATATGGTATAAGGATTATTGATTATCACATTCATTGCCAGCAAGGCGAATGCGTGGCTTGTCTCCCTCTCCAATATTTCCTCGTATTCTGCCAATATCTCATTGGAGACACATAGCAAGTTCCGCCCGTCCAGGAGGGAAAGCCATATCTCATGAAACGCGCTCCGGCGAGAGATGCACTGAAGCAAGCTGTTTGTATCAAGCACCAACCTGGCCATTGCGCGACTTATGTAAATCCTCGTTCCTCAGTTCGTCCAAACGCTTTTGATCCAAGATGCCTTCATCCCATAAGCGGTCGGCCTCTTTGTCAAGGCGTTCTTGGAAATAGCGGGTCAGTACTTCCTGTATCTCAAGGGCATACTCATCACTATCATTGTATGAAAATAATTTCAGGAGATGCTGCTGGGCCGGTGTCAATGCGTTTGCTGCCATATTTTCCTCATTCTGTTTCTCATCTGCAAATGTAGCACGATTTCTCCATTCACGCAACCGGGCAACGCGGAAAGCGCACGTAGGGCGGTGCCCTACGCTGAATGCCACAAGGCCGTTGGCCTTGGATGGGTAGGTCATGGTGTCATGCTGTCATGCTGTCATGCTGTAGAGACAAGGCACGCCTTGTCTCCCGCGCGCAAAGGAATAGACGTAATAAATATTTTTGAGACAAGGCAGGCCTTGTCTCTACACACGTTCGCCGCAGTAAAACGAACCACACGCACGTAGGGCGGTGCCCTACGCTGAATGCCATAAGGCCGTTGGCCTTGGGCGGGCAGGTCATGGTGTCATGGTGTAGAGACAAGGCCTGCCTTGTCTCCATTGCGTAAAAGAATGTATATTTTGAGACAAGGCAGGACTTGTCTCTACACGCCCGACACAAGGAAATGAACCCCACGCACGTAGGGCGATGCCCTACGCTGAATGCCATAAGGCCGTTGGCCTTGGGCGGGCAGGTCATGGTGTCATGGTGTAGAGACAAGGCACGCCTTGTCTCCCCGCGCGCAAAGGAATGGACGTAATAAATATTTTTGAGACAAGGCAGGCCTTGTCTCTACACACGTTCGCCGCAGGGAAACGAACCACACGCACGTAGGGCGGTGCCCTACGCTGAATGCCATAAGGCCGTTGGCCTTGGGCGGGCAGGTCATGGTGTCATGGTGTAGAGACAAGGCCTGCCTTGTCTCCATTGCGTAAAAGAATGTATATTTTGAGACAAGGCAGGACTTGTCTCTACACGCCCGACACAAGGAAATGAACCCCACGCACGTAGGGCGATGCCCTACGCTGAATGCCATAAGGCCGTTGGCCTTGGGCGGGCAGGTCATGGTGTCATGGTGTAGAGACAAGGCAGGACTTGTCTCCTTCACGCAAAGGAATGGACGCAAAATTGTTTTTGAGACAAGGCTAGCCTTGTCTCTACATGTCCGACACAGGGAAGGTGAGAGGGGGCCAACAAAAAGCCCGCCCCGGCTTCCATGACCGGAAGCCGGGGCGGGGTAATTATCACATCCCCTCCTCGGGAGGGGCTTGGGGAGGCTCGCTTATTGCGCCACCACCTTATGCGTTTCGCCGTTCACACGCACCACATACACACCGTTGGCGGGCAGGCTGATAACCTGTTCGTTGGTGAGGGTGAGCAGACGGCCATCGACGGCGTACACTTCCACCTGCACGGCTTCGGCCGACAGGATGTAGAGCATGTTGCCCTCGGTGTACAAGGAAACCTGCGGCACAACCGGAGCATCGAAGCCCGTACCGGGACCTTGCGGATCAGCGAAGCTCAACAAGTAAGTATGCACGTTGGCGGGATTAGCGGCGAAGTCGCCCCCACGCACAATGACAGCAGCGGTGTTGTTCATACGATTGAAGCCAGTAAATACCTTAGCACCTACCGCTGCCGTTGTTGTGGTAACCACTTCGGGGTTAGTATTGGCAGCTAACTCCAGATCGAGGTCATAGGTGTACACACCATCTTCCAAAGGCACTTCTTCGTTGCCCACCATAAGTGAAATGATGTCTGCGGGATTATAAATCATTTCGAGGTCGTCCACCCAAACGCTATCACGCTTGGTTGTACCAAAAAAAGAACCTTCTGTTGTTCCCCCACCAGGTGTTGCATTGGTAGAGAACGACACAAGGATATATTTTGCACTATCAGCAGCAAGGGTTTCCGAATAATCAAACGGAATGGCGAGACGTTGCCAACCATAATTTTCAATAGCCATGTAATTCTTCTGAGCGGTTGCCACCTTTACACTATCATATTTATTGCTTCCTTCTGGATCTTGATAGCGTTGACCATTGTGAATAATTGCACTTACCCGTGCCTGATTGGCTTCATTTTTAATATTACCATCCGCAGGGCGATACTTTGCCCACACCACCAACGAATCTGGCGCACCTATAAATGGGCAGAGAAAGTCGTCATTATCGGCAGCTGTCGGGTCGGAGAAATTATGGTTGGCGGAATTGGTCGCATCCGTATCTCCTGCGTTAATACGCCCTGTTGTTAAATTACCATTGGCTTTGGCAATAAAGGCATAACGAGAAGCCACCATAGCACTTTTGCTACCAGTACTACCTGGACGTACAACTTTACTTTCTTTTAATTGTTCTTCCGTAGCCACCATACCAGCTAAATTTCCGGTAGCTGTATTGAACGAGTTCCAATATTGCGGTTCCCCATTGGTGTCCCAAATCTCAAATCCACCGTTGCGTACCTGGTAACCTTCCGTGGTACGAACGCCTTGGAAAGTGACAGGTACACCTCCCATACCTGGCACGTCAATGGTGAGTGAAGCGTCCAGCTTGTCAGCAAACGTACCCGTCATATCTACGGTCACAGTCATATTGCCCAAGCCAGCCATCAACAAGGGGTAATCAGTTAAAGTCATGTTGCCATCCGTCACCGGAATATCGGTCAGCACAATATCACCCAGCGGTATATTCATAAATGTAAAATCGGGCAGCACGAAGGTAACGCTGCTTTCCTGCGAGCCGGGATAAATTTCAATATTCTTGTCTTCGGGAGTTCCCGCACCCAAGCTTACCGTCAGTTCCCCGCTATACACGCCGCTGTAGTCGGTTTGGGCAGCGGCGAACGCCGTGCCCGCCGCCAAGGCGAGGGCGGCCATAAACAAATTTTTCTTCATATTCTTTTTTCTATATTATGTTGTTCGTACAAAGATAAAGGTTATGGGCGGGGGCACACGCCCCGCGCCATAGCCTTTGTTGCCTGCGTCATCCTTGGAATGACATGTGTTCTTTATTTCTTAATGAATTTTTCGATGCGGTTGCCGGCCTTTACCAGGTAGATGCCGCCGCCGAGGTTGTCCAGGCTGATGATGCTACCATCGGCCACGCCTTGCTGCACGGGCACACCGGCGGTGTTGTAAATGGTGTATTCGGCTGCGCCGCGCACCATCATTTCATTGCCCCACACGGTGATTTCCGCTTGGTCGGCTACGAGGGAGGCAATGCCGGACTGGCCGCCATCGGTTACTTTCGTGCCTTCGAAAGAGACGGCAACATCTAACGTTCCGCCCACACTCACGCTGAGATTTAAACTGAGCGCATTGTCCGTTACCGTAGTTTCCCCAAAAGTGATGACTGAACTCGGCACAGGTCCCGCTACTGTCCCATCTTTCGTAAGCGACACAACCCCATCTGCTTCAGTGGCTTGTATACTATCCACTGTAATATCACCAAAAGGAATTCCCCCAAATGAAAAGTCCTTGATGCTCATTTTATACAAGCCATCTGCTTCCGAATTTTCCAAATAGATGGTGTCCTGTGTTCCCGGCGTTGCTGTACCCGCCACAGTTACTGTCAGCGTACCATCATACATGCCGGATACATCTGTCTGTGCATTCGCCGTGGCTACCATGGCAGCAGCCACGAACATTGTAACAAGTAATTTTTTCATCATAATTGTTTTTCCTTTCTTTTATTGATTGGTTTATTGTTGATTGTTTGTTTCCCGCAGATTACGCTGATGGACGCAGATGGTATTTGCGTTCATTCACGCTATTCGCGTTCCCCCTCAAAATGCGTACCCGAAGTTGAGCCGCAGGTACACGGGGTACATGTTGAAAGCGATAGTCTCAAAGTCTTTCTTGAACATATCCTTCAAGCCCCAAGTGAGGTCAAGCCCCACAAGCAGGTGGGGGAACGCCCGCCAGTCGGCTGCCAGCTGCACGCCCCAGTCCCAACGGGATATTTCGTCCGAAAAGTCGTAGGGCGCGCTCGCCCCGTCCTTAAATTCTATTTTCTCGCCCACGGGGCTGCCTTCGCGCAAGTAGCCGTCGTACACGCTGCCGGAGAATTGCCTCCCCATGACAAACGAACCGTAAGGGCCTACCTTCAAGTCCCAGCGCGGCGAAGGTTTCCACAGGAAGAGGACGGGCAACGTGAGGTAGTTGTTGCTCACCTGCGTGCGCACCATGCCCCACCACACGCCGGACACCTCCTGTCCGCCATCGACCATGCGCATGCTGTAGTTGGCCACCCGCGCATCGGTGTTCATGCCTTTTGTTTCCAGGCGCAAGCCGGTGCTGAAGCCGATAGGACCGTTGAAGTCCTGCACGAACTCGGCCTCGATGCTCATGTTCACCCGGGGGTCGAACCCCCTTATCTCCTGTATGTTCAAGGGTATGGGCAGCGGGGTTGTCCCCCCGAGGGCGATACCCGCCTTGAGGCGGAACTCCATCCCCACCGTGGCCGCCCGCAGGATGCCGACCGTGTGGTCCTTGATGCCCGTGCGTTTGCGCTTGGAAGGCACCTGCACGTCATCGGCCACAGCAGGCAGAGCCAAGACCGCAGCCAAAAAGATATATAATATCCGTTTCATATGCTTATTTTGTTACAATCCCTACCTCGTCCACATAAAGCGTGCTGCCCACAGCCCCCTCGAAAGCGGCACCCTTGGCACTCGACGAGAAGACGAGGGCCAGGCAATACTGCCCGTTTATCTGCTTGTTCACATCGAACGCCTTGCCCTCACGGGTCACAAACGGCACGGTCACCTGCCGGTAATCTCCCGTCTCTATGTCGTCCACCCGCAGGGTTTCCGCCTGCTCGGCGGTCATGTCGGCTATACATATAATATTGTCGGCCGTTTTCACGTTCGTACCGTCGAGCAATATAGGTGTGCCTTGGGCATCCAGTTGCGGCTCGTACAGCACGGCGTATATTTCGGGGCGATCCACCACGTCGAGCACGTTGCCGTCCACGTCCTTGTATTCAGGCCCGGCCACATATTTCGCCCAAAAGGTCAGTTCCACCGGCTCGTCCATCACCGTGGGCACACCAAAGCGCGTGGCTTTCAACGCCCCGTCGCCCGGCTGCATGGCCGCACTCATGTCGAAATTACCCAAGAACAAGTTGCCTGCGGCAATGGGCTTGCCCATCATGGCGCCCAAAGTCCCGGTAGAACGGGTAACCAATTTTGCCCCATTGCCTTCATAACCATTCTTCGTCACGGCCGTGGGGTATTCATCGCCGCCCGCCGAACCTGCCGTGATGGAAAAACCAGCATTGCCCGACGACCACACTTCCTGCTTACCCAAGTCCTCGTCCATTTCAAAGAAAACGTAATACGGTCTTGTTGAAGAAAAAGTTTCAAAATGTTCAAATGAAAATGCTGTTTTGTAGAACAGGTTGCGGAAGAAGGTGAATTCGTACAATTTTGACCATTGCTTGTCTTCCGAAGTGACCAAAAAATGCTGCGGATAATTGAAATCACCGCGATTGACCTCGGTTACATTCTCGATGGTCGCTCCCGGCGTAAGCTCAAATACCGGTTCCAAGGTCTTCAACAATTCCTGCAAAGCCGCCTCCGTGCCCGGGGTATTGGCCAGGTGGGGCACCCGCACCCGTGTGTTGGTAATGCGCGCCTCGCCCACTTTCAGCGAGTCGGGCATATTGGGCAGGGTCACATTAATAATATCCGCCTCGGAGTTGAGCAACTCCCCTTGCTCGCACGAGCAGATAAACAAACTGAGCAGCCCGATGGCTGCCGCCCGGAGGCCTATTCGCAACATAATGCTGATATTTTGATTTTTTAACGGCACAAAGGTACAAAAAATAATCTTTTCACATTCATGTTCCTTCCTTTTTTGCACAACATGCCCTGTAACGTGCCACAAAGGTAGGCAAGCACCGGGCCGGTTAAGGATTTTATAGACAAACCGCGGGGAATTTTAGACAAATGCGGGAAACGTTTACCAATTGATAATGGATAATTGAAAACGTCGGTTCGCCCCGTCCAAGGCCAAAGGCCTTGCGGCATTCAGCGTAGGGCATCGCCCTACGGGGACAGAGGGGCATTTCCCAGGCGGGCGTGTAGAGACAAGGCATGCCTTGTCTCTACAACACAACAAACACGGCGGCAGACATCTCAATTGATAATGGATAATGGAAAACGCCGATTCGACACATCCAAGGCCAAAGGCCTTGCGGCATTCAGCGTAGGGCATCGCCCTACGGGGACAGAAAACACGGATATTTTTAAAGATATTTAACCAACGCTCCCGATGCTTCTTTTCTTTGGCATGATACTTGCAGGGGATGATGGCCTCCTCGGCATGGGATGCCCGGTCGGTGGCGGACGGGGCATAACACACTGACTATTAACCAACATGTACAGATAACACAAAGGGTCGCACCCCTTTGGGCAAAGGGTCGAGCCCCTTTCAGGCAAAAGGGTCGCACCCTTTTTAGGCAAAAGGTCAAGACCCCTTTAGGCAAAAGGGTCGAACCCCTTTAGGCAAAAGGTCAAGACCCCTTTAGGCAAAAGGGTCGCACCCCTTTAGGCAAAAGGGTCGTACCCTTTTGGGCAAGTGGCAAAGACCCTCTTTGGAAAGAGTTGATAAGGCACTTCCAAGGGGCTGGAGAGGAAAAGTTATAAGGCGAGTGGGAAAGCCCCTCCTTGGGAGGGTTGAGGGAGGCTTTTATTGCTTTGCATAAGCAAAGTTACAAGAAAAAGGTGATATTTGCAAATACAAATACAACCATTTGTTAATATTACATAAATAAAAATGGATGTCCGCATATTGAATTTTCTTTCGGCACACGGAGACAAGGCATGCCTTGTCTCTACAACAAACACGATGGCAAAACATCTCAATTGACAATGAATGACAACGCACGGGCGGCTCATCCAAGGCCAACGGCCTTACGGCATTCAGCGTAGGGCAACGCCCTACGGGAAAAACGCCCTACGCCCCCACCCTCCCCCGCCTCCTCTGCGTCCATCCGCGCAATCTGCGGGAAACAATCTGGACAATGAACAATGAACAATGAACAATGGATAATTAAAAACGCACGGGCGGCTCATCCAAGGCCAACGGCCTTACGGCATTCAGCGTAGGGCAACGCCCTACGAACAGAGGCAAGAGGCAAGTGCCTTTCCGTGCCAATCCGTTCAATCCATGCTCTGGAATCTGAAACCTGGAATCTGATGAAACCTGGAATCTGAAACCTGGAATCTGAAACCTGGAATCTGAAATCTGAAATCCCCTACTCCTTCCCGCTCAGCCGGTATTTCAATGGCGTGGTGCCGCAGTGCTGCTTGAAGTACTGCACGAAGAAGGAGGGGTTGGCGAAGTTCAGCTCCTCCGACACTTGTGCTACGGTGAGCGGAGTGGTCTTCAGCAGTATCTTGGCCTGGGTGATGACCGCCTCGGTTATCCACGCGGGCACCGACTTGCCGGTGATGCGCTTGATGGCGGTGGAGAGATACTTGGGGGTCATGCACATGCGGCCGGCGTAGAATCCCACGCTGCGCTCGCTGCGGCAGTGCTGCCCGAGCAGGCGGAAGAACTCGTCCGACAACCGCTCCTGCCGGGGTTGGCGTGTTTCGTCCGGCAGCAGTTCGCGGCTTTGGTAAAGGGCGCACACCTCGAGCATGAGGGCGTAAAAGAGGGCTTTCACCACCTCCATGCGGTAGGCGTGCGTGGCGCGCGCGTAGGCCGAAGCCATGAAGCGGTAGTGCTCCACGAGCCGCGCGAAGTCGTCATCGCCCGCCCGGAGCACGGGGCAAGTGCGGGCATGTGTCAGCAGGTCGAAGTCGATGGGCGAGGGGAACTCCAGGATGAGCGAGGGCAGCACGGAGACGCTCTCCATGCGGAGGTCGTCCGACTTTTCCAACACTTCCAGCATTTGGTTGGGCGAAATGAGCAAGACCGTGCCCGCTTGCAGGGTGTAGGTTTGCAGGTTGACTTTGATGCGCCCCTGCCCGGCGGTGCACAGGCTGAGGGAGAACCGTCCCGAAACATAGGTCTTGTCAAACGACATGTATTCGCCCAGCAGGGGCTCGCTCGACAGCACGAAATGGTGCCCCGCCGCCACGCCAAGCCTCCGGAGCAGCTCGTCGGAAGCCTCCACACCGGACGCACGGCTGTTTGTCGCGTTCTTTTTCGTCTTTTCCAACATGATTGTGTCTTATTTCGGAGCAAAAATAGGCAAAACGGAACATTCCGTGTTTTAATTTCTATTAAATGCGACTTATCCGACATATTTCTTCCACTAAGCATAATGCGGGGCAGGCGGGAAATGCCGACTTTTGCACCGTGTCTTGAGTCCCGCTGCGCCAAGACGCGGAGACGCAAAGGAAGACAAGTGGCGACGGGCTTGGCAACTTGGAGTGCATATACATTATATTATATAAGAACAATGGAACAGTTTTACAACCTCTCCCCCGAGGAGACTGCTGCCCGGTTGGGCACCGACCTGAACGAGGGTCTTTCGGCCGACGAGGCGCGAGAGCGGCTTGCCCGCGACGGCTACAACGAATTTGAGAAGAAGAAGCACAAGACCTGGCTGGCGAAGTTCTTCGACCAGTTCAAGAGTTTCATGATTATCGTGCTGCTGGTGGCCGCCACCATATCGGGTGTGGTGGGTGCCATGAACGGCGAGGGCTTCACCGACGCCATCATCATCCTGTTCATTGTGGTGCTGAATGCCATTATCGGGGTGTTGCAGGAGTCGAAGGCCGAACGCTCGCTCGACGCGCTCGAACGCATGTCGTCGCCCCACTGCAAGGTGGTGCGCGACGGTCAGGCCGTGGTCATCGAGTCGCGCGAACTGGTGGTGGGCGACGTGGTGCTGCTCGACACGGGCGACTCCGTACCCGCCGACTTGCGCCTGGTGGAAGCCGCCAACCTCAAGGTGCAGGAAGCCGCCCTCACCGGCGAGTCGGTGCCCGAAGAGAAATTCACGACCGCCATTGACGGCGAGGTGCCGCTGGGCGACCGCGACAACATGGCCTTTGCCTCCAGCAGCGTAACCTACGGACGTGGCCGCGGGGTGGTTACCGCCGTGGGCATGAAGTCGGAGATGGGCAAGATTGCTTCCATGATACAGTCCGTGCCCGATATGAAAACCCCCATGCAGGTGCGTCTCGACAAGCTGGGCAAGGGGCTGGCCATTGCCGCGCTGGCGATTTGCGCCATCATCTTCCTGGTGGGCGTGCTGCACGGGCGCGGGTTGCTCGACATGTTCATGACCGCCGTGAGCCTGGCCGCTGCCGCCATCCCCGAAGGGCTGCCCGCCGTATCGACCATTGTGCTGGCGGTGGGCGTGCAACGCCTAGCCAAGCGCAACGCCATTGTGCGCAAGCTGCCTTCGGTCGAAACGCTCGGCAGCACGACGGTGATTTGTTCCGACAAGACGGGGACGCTCACCCAAAACCGCATGACCGTGGTGAAAACCTACACCGACGGGGCTGCCTCCGAACTGACCAAGCGCACCTCCGGCGAACCCGACACGCGCGACCGCCTCATGACCATCGCCATGCTGGCCAACGACGGCAAACTGGTGCAGGAAGATGGCCGTTGGACGGGCATCGGCGACCCCACGGAAACGGCCTTGCTCGACCTGGGGATGAAATATGACATGCGCAAGGAAGACCTGGAAGCCCGTCTGCCGCGCGTGGCCGAAATACCGTTCGACTCCGAACGCAAGCGCATGGCCACCGTGCACGACCGGGGCGACGGGCACCTGCTCGTGGCTGTGAAGGGCGGGCTGGACGAAGTGCTGTCGTGCTGCACCCGCATCTACGACAAAGGCACCGCGCGCCCCCTCACCGAGGCCGACCGCAAGCAGCTGGCCGAAGCTAACCTGCGCATGGCGGGCGACGCCTTGCGCGTGCTGGCCATGGCCTATGCCGAGATTGACCGACTGCCCGACACCGTGACGCCCGACACGTTGGAGCGGGAGCTGGCGTTCGTGGGCATGGTGGGCATGATTGACCCGCCGCGCATCGAGGTGAAAGACGCGGTGGAAAAATGCCGTCGTGCCGGCATCAAACCGGTGATGATTACGGGCGACCATAAGATTACCGCCGTGGCCATTGCCCGTTCGCTGGGCATCATGACCGAAGGCGACCAGGCCCTCACCGGCATGGACGTGGAAAAGATGAGCGACGAGGAGCTGCAAGCCAACGTGGACAAGGTGGCGGTGTATGCCCGCGTGTCGCCTGAGCACAAGGTGCGCATCGTGAAGGCGTTCCAGGCGCGGCAGAACATTGTGGCCATGACAGGCGACGGGGTGAACGATGCCCCGGCCCTGAAGCTGGCCGACATTGGGGTGGCCATGGGCATCACGGGCACCGACGTGTCCAAAGAAGCCGCCGACGTGGTGCTGACCGACGACAATTTTGCCACCATCGTCTCCTCGGTGGAAGAAGGCCGCCGCATTTACGACAACACCGTGAAGGCCATTCAGTTCATGCTGGCCACGAACATGGGCGAGATACTGGTGCTCTTCATCTCCGTCATGGCCAACTGGGCCACGCCGCTGCTGCCCATCCATATCCTGTGGATAAACCTGGTGACCGACAGCCTGCCCGCCCTCGCCCTGAGTGTGGACCCGGCCGAAAAGGACGTGATGAACCGCAAGCCGATAGATTCGCGGCAGGGCTTCATGACCCGTCCGTTTGCCATTCGCTTGGCTTTGGAGGGGTTGATGATTGCTTTGCTCACCCTCACGGCCTATCAGGTGGGCTTGCGCACGGGCGGAGTGGACACCGCGCAGACCATGACCTTTGCCACGCTGGCTTTCTCGCAAATCGCCATTATCTTCGGCATACGTTCCGGCAACCACAGTGCGTTCCGGGGCATGTTCAACAACAAATACCTGCTGGGCGCGGTAGCCATCGTGGCCGTCCTCATGCTGGTGGTGCTGCTCATTCCGGGCTTGGAAGTCGTGTTCCACACCGTGCCGCTCACCGGCTCACAATGGTGGTGGGTGGTCGGCCTTTCGCTGGCTCCGATCGCCTTTACTGAAATCGGCAAGCTGTTGCGGAAGTGGTTCAAACGTTGACATCCCCAACCCCCAAAGACCCCCCAACCCCCTAAAGGGGGCTTTGGAGAATAGACAAGGCTGGAATAGGCATGAGGGGTGTCGAAATGGGGTTTAGAACACAGATTGTACAGGATTAAACGGATTTACACGGATACTTTTTTACCTTGAATGCCATTGACCTTCAACTGCATTCCTATCTGTGATTATCCGTCCAATTCGTGTATTCCGTGTTCTTCCCTATTTCGACACACCCTCAACATATCCGCCACGAGGCAAGAGGGGTTTGGAAGGTGCATTTGTGTGCTGATTGGGCATCAGAAACAAAAAAAATCTGCATTACTATTTGGCAGGTTCTCCAAAATTACTACCTTTGCACCGCTTTTGAAACGAGGCGGGGTAGCTCAGTTGGTTAGAGCGTCGGATTCATAACCCGGAGGTCACGAGTTCAATTCTCGTCCCCGCTACCACGAGAGCAGAGAAAAAGGCTTCATCCCATGCAGGATGAAGCCTTTTTCTTTTTTCCGACAGGCAGTTCTCACACATTCATCGGCACTTCCACGAGTATGACTTGTGCCGTTCGTACAGCCTTGAGGTGGATGGCGGTTGTGTCCCAAATGCCGATGCCGTCTTCCGTTTCCAGCCGTTGCCCTTCCGTTTCAATTTCTCCCTGTAATACGTGCAGATAGACCCCGTGGTCAGGGTTGCGGGGGACGTAAGTCATGCCATTCCCCTCACTCATGCCGAGCAGATACAACCAGGCATCTTGCTGGATGGCGATGGTGCCGTCGGCCTCGTCGGGCGATATGAGCGGAAGCAGCCAGTCCGCACCTTGGGGGAAAGCATATTGCCTGTGCGAGTAGCGCGATTGCAGCCCCCTCGCCCGTGGAAATATCCAGAACTGGAGGATGCGCACGCTTTCTTCCAGGCTCTTGTTGGTTTCCGCATGGGTGTAGTACGTACCGGCACTGATGGCCTGCACGCTTCCCTCGTGCAGGACGGTTTCGTTCCCCAGGCTGTCCCGGTGGACGAGCTCGCCCCTCATGCCGAGCAGCACCAGCTCCATGTCGGTATGCGGATGGTCAGTCAGCCCCTTTCCGGGTGCTATGGTGATATCATTGATGACCCTCAAGGCTCCAAAGTGGATACGATCCACATCATAGTAGTCGGCAAAGCAAAAGGTGTGCTTGGTGTACATCCATCCGTTGTTGGATATACCCCCCGCGCTTGCTTTATATAAGGAGACTTTTGCCATGTCGGGTGATGCGTGTCTGCGTAAGAAAAACAAATCAGCGGGGCGGAATGTTTAGCCAAACCGTCATAAACCTCCAATCGTCTTTGGTTGATTGAGGGGCAGTTTCCCGCAGATTACGCGGATTGACGCAGATGGAGTATGGGGGGGGGCGTAGGGCGTTTTCCCCGTAGGGCGGTGCCCTACGCTGAATGCCACAAGGCCGTTGGCCTTGGGCCTTTGCATAAGACAGGATGCGTCTCGGAAAAGCAATTTCAAGTGAACTTGATTGCTTTGCGCTCGACTTTTCCTATCTTTGCACCCAAAAATCAGGAACATGTTACGTATTGCCATACAGACCAAGGGGCGGCTGCACGAGGAGACCATGCAGTTGCTGGCCGAGACGGGCATCAAGCTGGAACAGAGCAAACGCCTGCTGCTGATACCCGCACGGAACTTCCCAATAGAAATCCTTTTCCTGCGCGACGACGACATCCCGCAGTCGGTGGCCGACGGAGTGGCCGACATCGGCATCGTGGGCGAAAACGAATATGCGGAGAAGCAGAAGAATGTGCGCATTGCCAAGCGGCTTGGCTTCAGCCGGTGTCGGCTGTCACTCGCCATCCCCAAGGAAGAGGAATATGACGGTATGGCGTGGTTCGAGGGCAAGGTGATTGCAACCTCGTATCCCGGCATCCTGCGCGATTACCTGGACAAGCAAGGCATACGGGCCGACATACATGTCATCACAGGATCGGTGGAAATAGCCCCGGGCATCGGGCTGGCCGATGCCATCTTCGACATCGTAAGTTCAGGCAGCACACTGGTGACCAACCATTTAAAAGAAGTGGAAGTGGTGATGCAGTCTGAAGCGGTGCTAATTGCGAATCCCCATTTATCGGAAGAGAAACTGGCCATTCTCGACGAACTGCTGTTCCGCATGGAGGCCGTGCAGCAGGCCGAAGGCAAAAAATACGTGCTGCTCAACCTGCCCACCGTCAACCTGGACCAGGTAATTGAGATATTGCCGGGGATGAAAAGCCCTACCATCATGCCCCTGGCCAAAGAAGGTTGGAGTTCGCTGCACGTGGTGGTGGATGAAAAACGCTTCTGGGACATCATCGGCAAGCTGAAAGCCTTGGGCGCGGAAAGCATCCTGGTGATGCCCATCGAGAAAATGATTCCGTGACCAATGTGATAATGTGATAATATGCTGATGTGGTAATGTGATAATGAACTCGTAACTTGTAGCTCGTAGCTCGTAGCTCATAACTTGTAGCTCGTAACTCGTAGCTCGTAACTTGTAGCTCGTAACTTCCATGTACCTTTGCATAGACCACGGCAACTCTTGCGTGAAAGCGGGGATATTCAGCGGGGAGCAACTCGTCGGGCGGGTGGTGTACCCACACTTCGGACGGGAAGAGGCAGAGGCCTTGCTCCGGACGCACGACATCGAAGCGTGCATTTATTCCACGGTGACCGACCGTGCCGCCGAGGCCATTGATTGCCTGCAAGCCGGTTGCAGACGTGTCATCGAGCTGACACACCACACCCCCATACCCATAACCAACCGATATGCCACGCCCCACACCTTGGGCAACGACCGATTGGCCGGGGTCATCGGAGCATCTCACCTGTGTCCCGGCACCGACTTGCTGGTGGTGGACGCGGGATCGGCCATTACGTATGACTTTATCGACGCGCATGGCAGCTACTTGGGCGGCAGCATCTCGCCAGGCCTGGACATGAGGCTGCGGGCTTTGCACGAATACACAAGCAAGCTGCCGTTGGTCCAGGCGGAATGCGATGCCCCCCTACCAGGACGTGACACGCCAAGCTCCATCCTATCCGGCGTATTGTACGGAATTGCTTTCGAAATAGACGGATACATTGAACGTTTGCGGATGGAACACCCCTCACTTTCAGCTTTTTTAACAGGCGGAAGTACATTTTACTTTGCTGATAAGCTAAAAAATGCCATCTTTGCAAACGAAAACTTAATATTAATCGGATTAAACCGTATCCTCCACTATAATAATGCGTAAGAGTATCGTTTTTCTTATCATAGCGTTAGCGATTGCCGCTTTACCTGCGGCCAAAGGGCAAAATAACACAAACTCGCCCTATACGCGCTTCGGATACGGGGAAATCAGCGATAACACGTCGGGTGAGCAACGGGCCATGGGGGGAGTGGCTATCGGTGCGCGGTCGCCCCACCGCATCAACACGGTGAATCCGGCCTCCTACAGCGTGAGCGACAGCTTGACATTCATGTTCGACTTCGGCGCCTCAGCCTTGTTGTCTACCTTTTCCGATTCTCCCTCGCGCCGCACCAACACGTTCAATGCAAACTTGGAGTACCTTACGTTGCAGTTCCGCCTGTTCAAAGGTATCGGATTAAGTGCAGGCCTGCTGCCCTATTCGTTTGCCGGATACAATTACTATAGTAGCGGCTATTCCACGATGCCCAATCATGGCGGCGTGACCGACACCTTGGGCTACACGCAAAGCTTTTCGGGCACAGGAGGCATCAACCAGGTGTTCCTGGGGCTGTCGTTCGACTTGTTCAACCACGTGTCGCTGGGGGCAAACGCCTATTACATGTTCGGCAACTATGACAACGCACGCAGCCTCGCGTTCACCAGCACAGGCTATGCCTCGACCAGCGAAACCAGTTCCATCGAGGTGAGCAGTTTCCGTTTCCGGGTAGGGGCGCAGGTATACAACACGTTTGCAGACAAGCACGATGTAACCTTGGGCTTCATCTACGAGCCCAAATTGGCATTGAAAGGCACGGCCAGCCGCACGACCACCGGCACCGTCGGTACGGAAACGATAAATCTCAGCAACGGATTTGAAACACCCCAGATGTTCGGAGGCGGACTATATTATATGTATAACCACCAGCTCTCGGTGGGTGTGGACTATAGCCTGCGCCAATGGGGCAACGCCCTGTATTACGGAGAGACCGGTTCGCTGGTCAACAGCTCGAAGCTGGCTGTGGGGTTTGAATATCAGCACGACTACAAAGGACGCAAGTTCGGCGACCGCATCATGTATCGCCTGGGAGCCAATATGAGCGAACCATATTATGAGGTGAACGGCATGAAACCCGGCAAGAGTTTCGGCCTCACTTGTGGTATCGGTTTCCCCCTGCCCAGCAGCAGCCGCACCATGCTCAACTTTGCATTTGAATATGGGAAAGTGGGATCGCACAGTTTGCTGAAAGAGGATTATTTCAAGTTCACGTTCAACTTCTCGCTGGCAGAGACATGGTTCTTCAAACGGCAATTGTAAGGGATTGATGAGTGGACGAGCTGCATAGCTCCCGGCTTCTGACTTCTTAAAACAAAATATATTATAAAGCATAAGAAAAATGAAGATGAAAAAAATTGTAATTGCAATGGGACTCTTGGCATTCGCCGGCATGGCCAATGCCCAGGAAATACCCGAACAATGTCAAGTCAACTTGAGCTTGATGAACGAATCGGCAAAGAACAAGCAGTATGCCGATGCCTACGGCCCTTGGAAAGCCGTGTTTGAAGAATGCCCGGGTGCAAGCAAGGCCATCTATCAACGCGGACGCACCATCCTGCAATGGAAACTCGTGGACGATGCGAAGAAAGGAGACGGAGCAGCTTACAAGGCTACATTTGAATTGCTGATGAAGATGTACGACAGCCGCATCGAGCACTTCGGTGACGACCCCAACTACCCCACCCCGTGGATTCTCGGTCTGAAAGGGATTGACTATGCCACCTATGCGCAATGGGACAAACTGAAGAAACCGGCCTACGAATACTTGGAACAGTCGGTCAACGGCATGGGTAATGAATGCGAGCTGGAAGTGCTTCGCCAATTTGTCATGGTATCGAGCAATATTTACGAAGCCGAGCCGGAAGCCCACGGGGCAAAATTCATTGCCGACTTCATGAAAGTCAATGACATCCTCGACAAACAGGCTAGCGACCCCAACAACAAACAAGCCGAATTGGCCGGACAAATCAAACTCTCACTCGAACAGGTATTCGCCCAAAGCGGTGCCGCCGACTGCGAGACGTTGGACGGCCTCTATGCTGAAAAAGTGAAAGCCAACCTGACCAATTTGGAATACCTCAACACGGTGATGACCCTCTACCGCATGGTAGGCTGCACGGAACAAGACGTGTACTTTGAAGCGGCATCGGCTGCGCACGCCATCCAACCCACGGCAGAATCGGCTGCGGGAGTTGCCGAAATGGCTTACAAGAAAGGCGAGTTCGAACAGGCAGTTTCCTACTATGAACAAGCCACGGAAATGTATGAAAACGCGGAAGACAAGGCCGAATGCCAGTTCAAGATCGCCCAGATATATTACAAGGACTTGAAGAACTTCCCCCGTGCCAAGCAATACGTGCGCAAATCGCTCGACCTCAACTCGAACAGCGGCAAAGCTTACTTCCTGCTCGGCATGATATATGCCGCAGCGAAGAACGTTTACCCCGACGATGCTGTATTGTCGAAAACCACCTACTGGGCTGCGGTGGACCAATTCATCAAGGCCAAACAAGTTGACCCCTCGCTTGCCGAAGGTGCCAACGAAATGATCACCACCTACAGCAAATACTTCCCGACGAAAGAAGAAATCTTCTTCCACAAGGATTTGAACGGCAAAACGTCATTCACCATAGGCAGCTGGATTGGTGAAACGACAGCCGTAAGGGAAGCCAAGCAATAACCCGACACCGCACTGCGTGCAGACTGAATTGAACAGGACATGCCGACATATTTGCAAGATATTGGCCACATTTGCCGTGGCCGATATCTTGTTTTTTATGCCCGCTTGCGGACGCCAGAAAGCAGAAGTCATCGAAGCCGTGGCCGACCGCAAACAGATGCCGCAACTGCATGCCAACGAGATAACGACCATCATCTCCGACTCCGGCATCACGCGCTACCGCATCACAGCCCCGGTGTGGAACATATTCGACAAGGCCGAACCTCCCTACTGGGAATTTCCCGACGGGCTGCACCTGGAACGTTTCGACCCGGAACTGAACGTGGATGCCAACATCCACAGCCAATATGCCAAGTACCACGAAAAAGAAGAGTTGTGGGAACTGCGCTATCAAGTGGATGCTACCAACCTCGAAGGCGAACGCTTCGAGACGGAACGACTCTATTGGGACCAGAAAAAGGAACTCATCTACTCGGACACCATCGTCAAGATAACCGATGCCACCGGTACCGTGATTTACGGTGATGATTTCCGTTCCAACCAATCCCTATCCAACTACACCATCCAAAACGGCCGCGCCAACATCATTCTGAAAGACGAGGAATAACGAACTGGCTGCGAGTTGTGTCAGGTTTGGTGCTCTCTATCATAGAAAAAAGTAATTTAAACACCACAACATTATGTCATTTGAAATTAGCGGAAAAATCATCGCCGTCCTGGACAAAAGGGGCGGCGTTTCCAAATCGACCGGCTCCCCATGGAGTGTGCAATCGTATGTCATAGAAACAAAAGAACAATATCCTAAAAAATGCTGTTTTGAAGTGTTTGGGGAAGATCGCATCAACCAGTTCGCTATCCAGCTGGATGAAGACCTGACCGTTTCCCTGGACATGGACGCCCGGGAATATCAAGGCCGGTGGTACAACTCCGTCAGGGCTTGGAAGGTGGAACGCAATCAACCCCAAGCAGCCACACCTCAAGACTTGGGTGGCAGAACGGATGACATAGATGCGGTGTTCGGCGAACCCAAAAGCATGGACGAGCCGCCGTTCTAATAGCTTTCCGCAGATAAGTAGCTATTCAGAATTAAACGTATATAATTAATTTTGAACAGCTACTTAACACGGGATTATTCATAGCTTGTGCGTGACTTGTAACTTGAAACAGAAGGTATGAAGAAGTTTGGCCGTTGGGCATTGAAAATGGCAGGGTGGCGATACGTGACCACCGTGCCCGAGCCGCCTAAGAGCGTCATTTGTGTGGCACCGCACACCAGCAACTGGGACTTCATCCTGGGCAAGTTGTACTATTGGGCTGAGGGACGGGATGCCTCGTTCCTCATGAAGAAATCGTGGTTTTTCTTCCCCGTGGGCAACGTGTTGCGGCGCATGGGCGGTGTGCCGGTGGACCGCTCACACAAGTCATCGGTAACCCGACAAGTGGTGGACATGTTCCTCACACGCGAACACTTCCACATCGCCATAACCCCCGAAGGCACACGCAAACGGGTGAAAAGGTGGAAGATGGGATTCTATCACATTGCCATGCAGGCGAACGTGCCCATCCAATTGGCCTACATCGACTATGGGAAAAAGGAACTGGGCATCACGGGACTGTTCCAACCCACAGGCGATGAAGCATCCGACCTGAAGCAGATACAATCGTTCTACCAAGGGGTCACAGCCCGTTATCCCGAACAGTTTTATTTGGATGTGGAATCGTGAAACCGGAGAATTGCGAAACAGACTCTCCAATTGCCCGATTACCAGTTCCCCGATTACCCAACAATCATGAAACTCTCCCTTTTGCAGGACACTATCGCATGGGCCGACAAGCAAGCCAACCTCCGCCGGGTGGAAAGCCGGTTGGAACAGCTGGCCGGGCAGACGGATTTGGTAGTACTGCCCGAGATGTTCACGACCGGTTTCTGCACCGGCCGCCTGGACTTGGCCGAGGACATGCAGGGCGTCACGGTGCAAACCATCCGACAGTGGGCTACGGATTTCGGTTTGGCTTTAAGCGGCAGTTTTTTGGCCACGGAGGACGGGCGGTATTACAATCGCGCATTTTTCATTCGTCCCGACGGCGAGATGTATACGGCGGACAAGCGTCACCTGTTCGCTCCCGGGGGCGAAGGCCGTCTGCTTTCGCCGGGCGACAAGCGGCTCATCGTACCCTACAAAGGGTTCAACATCTGCGTGCTGGTGTGCTACGACTTGCGTTTCCCCGTGTGGTCGCGCAACGTGGACAATGCCTACGACCTGTTGCTTTACGTGGCCAATTGGCCCGCCGTGCGCATACATACCTGGCACGTGTTGCTTGAAGCACGCGCCATGGAGAACCTGGCCTATGTGTGCGGCGTGAACAGGACTGGTGAGGACGGCGATGGACTGGCATACAACGGGGGTTCCAAGGTAATCGATGCCAAAGGCGGCGTGATGCTTGCCTTGCCCGACAACCAGACCGCCGTGGCCACTGTCGAACTGTCAAAAGAATCCTTGGAGCGGGTGCGTACCAAGTTCCCGGTGTGGAAAGATGCAGATAAATTTGTTTTATAGCTACGAGCTACAAGCTACGAGCTACAAGCTACAAGTACCATGCGGTGGAATACTTGTAGCTCGTAGCTTGTAGCTCGTAGCTGACTACTAACTACTAACTACTAACTACTAACTATTAGCTTATGAAGAAAAGTATGATGTGGGCGGGTATTGCCGCCTTGTTATTGGGCTTGCCCGGTTGTGGCGGCAAGCAAGTCGATTCGGCTGTCCTGGAAGGCAACCATTGGGTGCTCAGCACCATGAACGGTGCAGAGGCCGGAACGTTGTTCAGCGAACAGATGCCGACAATAGACTTCAACTTCACGGATTCCACCGTGTACGGCTATTCGGGTTGTAACCGCTTTACGGGTGGCTTCCGCCTGGTGGACGGCAAACTGCAAGCCCCGCACATGGCCTCCACCCGCATGGCCTGTCCCGACATGGAACATGAAGACGAGTTCCTTTCCGTCTTTGCAGGCGAAGGAGCCGTCTTGTCGTTGGAAAAGGGCGATATGCTGAAATTGGAAAATGAAGGTATCGTGCTGACATTCGCTCCCCAAGCGGAGTAAAGCATAGCATACACGGATTTTCTCAAAAACAGGAGGTATGTCAAAACGGAATTTTGACACACCTCCTGTTTTTGTAATCCCGGGCGGCGGGGTCTTCCTCTCCAGGGAGTTAACCCAAATCGGTCATTAGACCATTCTTTGAATATCTTTGCCTGCTTTCCGTCTTGTGACGGCGTTTTTTGCCGCCTTTTCTCTCGGCATAGCCCGCTATGCCTTCGAGAAAAGCCAACAAAAACCGCTCGCCACAAGAACAGAAATCAGACAAAGCCTAATGACCGATTTGGGTTAAGGGCGTTTCTCTTGCCGGAACATCCACGCCAGGAAGTCCGGCTCGGCAAAGGCGTTGTCCCAGCTTTCGTGTTGCACGCCGGGGTATTCGATATACTCCACGCGGGTGGAGCCGAGGGCTTTCAGTTCGATATAGGCATTGCGCGAATATTCCACGGACACCACCGGATCGGCCGAACCGTGATAAATGCGGATGGGCAGGCGGCGCACCTTGCGCAACCGCTCCAGGTTCACTCCGCCACAGATGGGGATGGCGCAGGCGAAGCGGCGCGGATGGCGGCAAATGTAGTCGAACGTGCCCATGCCACCCATGGAGATGTCCAGCACGTACAGGCGGTTGCGGTCGATGGATTCATGCTTCAGGCACTGGCGCACCAGCTGCTCCACCAGTTGCATGGAAGACGTAGGCTTCGGACAGGCAGGAAACAAACGCCCCTCATCCGTGCGTTCCATGGGAGCCCAGAAACCGTCGGCAGGGCATTGCGGGAAAACAACGATGGCCGGATAGGCAGCCCGGTTCTCGGGAGAAGTGAAAAGAAACGAGCCGTGTTTCAACTGGCTTTCGTTGTCCGTTCCGCGTTCGCCCGCCCCGTGCAGGAACAGCACGAGGGGATACTTCTTGCTTCGGTCGTAATGTTCCGGGTACAGGATACGGTAGGGCAACGTGTCGCCCCGGTACACCAGTTCTCTTTTTTCAAATGCTTCCGCCGGTTGCGCGGCAAGCGATGCCATGCCAGTCGATATGAGCAACAGCATGGCGAGTGATAACTTGGATTTCATATTTCAAATTATAAAATTTCAGATTTCAGATTGTTTCCCGCAGATGGCGCAGATTAACGCAGATTGACGCAGATGTAATTTCATTCCTTACCTCTCATTCCTTACTTCTTACCTCTTACTTCTTA
>CALUML010000022.1 GCA_944321745.1 uncultured Bacteroidales bacterium | reverse complement strand
GGCTACACCGACCTGCTGGCACAATACGACCCCGAAGGCTTCAGCTACGTGTACCAAAACGCGGTGGGCAACATGGACCACGCCTGGGCCTCGGCCTCGCTCACCACGCAGGTGACGGGCGCGGCGGTGTACCAAATCAACGCCGAGGAAAGCCACCACTACAAGCTGGGCGGCGACCTGGTGACCACCGACATGTACGGCTACTCCGACCACAACCCCGTGCTGGTAGGCCTGAAGCTCGCCCCCGAAACGGAGCAGCCGTGCGAAGACATCGACTTCAGCGAACCGTTCGCCTCCTCGCTCGGCGCGTTCACACCGGTGAACGTGGCGGGCGGCAACGACTGGTACTGCGACAGCGAGTGGCACTACGCCGTGATGAACGGCCACAGCCAGGGCGGCGACAACGAGGACTGGCTCGTGTCGCCCGCCTTCGACCTGCGGGACAAAGGCACGGCCACCCTCGCCTTCGAGCACGCCATCAACTACGCCGACCCATCCCGGCTGGAGCAGGAACACACGCTGTGGGTCACCGATGCCTACACGGGCGACCCCGCGACCACCACGTGGACGCAAGTGGACATCCCGCGCTACCCCGCGGGCAGCAACTGGACGTTCGTCAGCACCCGCCTCGACCTGCCGACCGCGTTCGCGGGCAAGGAAGCCGTGCAATTCGCCTTCAAATACCTGTGCCGGGACGGCGAGGCCTCGGCCTGGGAAATCAAGAACCTCACCTTCCAAGCCGCTTGCGGCGGGGATAGCGGGCTGGAAGCCCCCGCCCCGCAGCCGATATGCTACACCCGGGGGCGCACCGTGCACCTTGAAGGCCTGCCCGCCGGGGCGGAAGTGCGCCTGCACGACCTCCTGGGCCGCCCCCTGGCCACCCGACACGCCGACGGCACGCACGCCGCCTGGACGGCCCCCGCCCCCGGCGTGTACCTGCTGACCGCCGCCGGACGAACCTACCGGGTGGCCGTGGAATGACCCGTCCCCTGGCGCACCCGAAAGCACCACTTACCGCGATGTGACCCACACGGAATACAAGGGCTGAATTTGCAGGTGCGCACATCCCCATACCTATAAACAAACCGCATGCTAACAGTAACAACTCCTAATCATAAAACAAACCAGATGAAAGCAAAACGTATGCTGCTGGCACTTTGTGCCGCGTTCGCGGTCGGCATGGCCGCCGCCTGGGCGCAAACCGAACCTTGCGCCAACCCGCCCCGCAACCTGAGCGGAACCTATGTGAACAACCAAACGCAACTGACGTGGGTCGCCCCCGAGGGAATGCCCGACTGGCTCTCGTGGAGCAACGGCGAGATGGTCAACGCCCTGGGCTGGGGCAAGGATGCCATCCCCACCGTGTTGCACCGCTACGAACCCGCCGACCTGGCCGGGCACGGCACGCGGATGACGAAAATTGGCTTCATGCTGTGGGATACCAACCTGACCGACGTGTCGGTGCTGGCGTATCAACCCGATGCGAACGGCAACCTGCAAGCCATCGCCTTCCAGGACGTGCCCGCCGAGCAACTCGTGGCCGGGCAGTGGATAGACATCACGCTGGACAAGCCCGTCACCTTCGACCCCTCGACCGACCTGTACGTGGGCTACAACGGCATCATCACTGCCGATAACACATTCCCCTTCGGCGTGGACAGCGACCCGGGCGTGGAGGGGAAAGGCAATATCTTCTTCGTGGGCAGCGACGAGATGAGCACGCTGGGGCTGGGAGGCATCACGGGCAACTGGCTCATCCGCGCCTTGCTGGAAGATGCCGCCACCGACACCCCGCAGCCAGCCGCCGCCATGCGCCGTGCCAGCCGCCGACACCCGGCCATCCCGGCCACCCTGCCCGCCCCCGGCGAAGTTGCGGACGCCCCGGCATCGGCACAGACCGCCCTGGGACAACCCGCCCTGCCGGTGGTGGTGCGCGACAGCGAGGGACGCGCCACCCTGACCCGCCCCGCCGCCCGCAAGAGCGCACCCGCCCTGCTGGCCGATGAAAGCGGCCTCACCCCGCCCTACTACAACGTGTATTGCGGAGGCGAACTGGTGGGCAGCACCCCAATGACCCGCTTCAGCCACACCCTGTGCAACGCCACGAAGGCCACCTACACCTACGCCGTGGAATACGTGGCCTCGGCCGAATGCACCTCCGCAAGGACGAGCGTGCAGGTGGAAGCGCAATCGGAAACTGTAGTTCCGCAGCTTTCAGCCGGGTGGGCTGAATATCCCAACGAACCGGAAAATCTTTACTACATACTCGCTTCTGTAAATCCGGTCGGTTGCGCTACGGGATATGTGCTGTATCAGCGGTCCAAGACGTATGGCGAAAGCCGTTATGAATTGGGGCTCAATGACTATGGCATTCCTTATACGGGTATATATGCTTCCGTTATCCCCGGCGACAGCACGTGGATAAGCATGGCGGCCTTGTATGATTTTGGCAACGGTGTGGTGGAAAGTGCCAAGTCCGACTCCGTTCCGGTTTACGTTACTTGCCGGGGTGGCGCGCCTGTCATAAGAGACAATTCATTCGTGTCGGGTGACGATGTTTATCTGTATTTCACCCAGGAAACCCTGACGCATAAGATAGAACGCAACGGTGAAATCATTGGCGAGAGCCATTTCGGGTGGTATTTTTATATCGACGAGGGCTTGCCCGAAGGCAGTTATACGTATCGCGTCGGGTCGGACTGTGCGGGCGACGGCAACATCACATGGAGCCAGCCGAAGACCATTGAGGTGAAAGAGTGCGTAACCACTTATGGCGACATTTACGAAACGTTTTACCGCAAGAATGAAGGAGATGGGTATTATTGGAGAGATTTTTATGAATTCTACGACGAGTCGGGCGACTATTCGAAAACCTTGCTCAACGCTGCCGGGTGCGACAGCATTGTCACGTTGCACCTCACCATCATCGACCAATACCCTGCACGGGTCAATTTCTACGGCCACAGTGAAGCCTGGGCTTCGCAGGTGTCGGTGGATTATGCTCATTGGGAAGACAACCAGTGGAAACTTTTGAACGATGAAGAACTGTCGTATGTCAGCAGTTACGGTTCAGAATGCAACCTTGAGCAGTATTATGAGTTCAACGTGCAGATGCATCCTGCCGCCCATCGCAAGGTGGACAACGACAGTATCATCGGATTCCGCCTGCGCTCCCAGTTTGAGGAAGGTGTCTACACCGAATGGTTGCCTTTGCCCGGTTACGGCGAAAAGCTGTGGTACACGGCCAGCAATCTGCCGGGTGCGAAAATGTTTGCCGTCGATGCCGATGACACCGACCATCATCTTTATTATGCCTCGCTCGAAGGATTGTCCGGTGACGGCCTGCACGACGAACTGAACCGGATTTTGAATGAACAGAAGCAGGTGGTGGATTACTACGACCTGCCTACCGTGTACACCGTGACCGACTGGTGGGAAGAAAGAGACCCGGAAAGCGGTTATGTGCTCGAAAGCGGCATTTGGGACATGTATTCCGATTATCGCACCCGCTGGGGAGAACCGGCCGACAATTACGGCACGGCCGAGGCCCAGGCCACCCTTAACCGCGAGCACGCCCTGCCCAAGTCGTGGTGGGGACACGACAACAGCTATCCGCTCGATGCCTATTCCGATGTGGTGCATGTCATTCCTACCAATACGGTGGTCAATGCCATGCGCGGGGCTTATCCCTACAGCGAAGTGGCCAGTCCGACCCAGACTTCGGAAAACGGCAGCAAGGTGGGCAACAGTTCCTATCCCGGCTACAGCCTCAGTGCATTCGAGCCGGTGGATGAATACAAGGGCGACCTGGCCCGTATCTATTTCTACATGGCCACGTGCTATGCCGGTCTCGATTTCACCGTGTCGCGCTATGCCGATGCAGGAGGTGTCGTGTTCACGTATGAGAACGGCACAACCGGCTTCACCGACTTCGGGCGTACGCTTTTCATGGACTGGGCCGCGCAAGACCCCGTGTCGGACAAGGAACGTATCCGCAACAACGGCATTTATTCCGTGCAGGGCAACCGCAACCCCTTCGTGGACCTGCCGGGGCTTGAACAGTACCTGTGGGGCGACAAGCGGCATTGCCTGTATTACATCGACGGCAGCGGCGAATGCGTCGAAGCCCCCTGCGAGGACCTGGCGTTCACGGCCACGTTCAACCAGTCGCTCGACGGCTTCACGGCGGTGGACAAGCTGGGGTATCAAAACTGGTACAACCCCGCAAGCAGCGACTACGTCACCATGAACGGCTACAGCAAAGGCACGCGCTACCCGAACGAGGACTGGCTCGTCTCGCCCGCCTTCGACCTGGCCGGCAAGCAGGCGGCCACGCTCACCTTCACGCACGTCATCAATTATTGCCAAGATGCCGCGCGGCTGGCCGCCAACCACACCCTGTGGATAACGTCCGCCTACACGGGCGACCCCGCCGACACGCAGTGGCAGCAGCTGCCCATCCCCGTGATGCCCACGGGCGGCGACTGGAACTGGGTGGCCCCCACGGTGGACATCCCGGCTGAATACCTCACGGACCGCGTGCGCTTCGCATTCAAATACCTGTCCGACGACCAAGTGGCGGGGCAATGGGAAATCAAGAACCTCACCCTCGCCGCCACCTGCCAGGGCGGCGACGTGACGGTAGGCATCGACCCCGCCCCCGCCCCGCAGCCGATATGCTACACCCGGGGGCGCACCGTGCACCTTGAGGGCCTGCCCGCCGGGGCGGAAGTGCGCCTGCACGACCTCCTGGGCCGCCCCCTGGCCACCCTGCACGCCGACGGCACGCACGCCGCCTGGACGGCCCCCGCCCCCGGCGTGTACCTGCTGACCGCCGCCGGACAAACCTATAAAGTGGCCGTGGAATGACTCCTTGCCACCCTTTGTGAGTGATAGCCCGCCCGCAAGCCGCCCCCCGACCTCACGGGACGCGCCTGCGGGCGGGTGCTTTCAGGGGGAAAAATTCCGTACGGACGGAAACAAAATTCCGTACTAACGGAAATAAAATTCCACACGGACGGAAATAAAATTCCGCACCAACGGAAATAAAGTTCCGCACGCACGGAAATAACCCGCCGCGCGGGATGCCCATTTGGCTGGAGCGGGCAAATTCACTAACTTTGCAAGGCATCTGGAAAAAAACGACAGGAGGACACCCATGGACGAACTTACCCACAACGCGCCCGCCACGGCATACGACGAAAGCAACATCCGCACCATCGAGGGGCTGGAGCACGTGCGCCTGCGCCCCGGCATGTACATCGGCAAGCTGGGCGACGGCTCGCACGCCGACGACGGCATCTACGTGCTGCTCAAGGAAGTGATAGACAACTCCATCGACGAATACCGCACGGGGGTGGGGCGCAGCATCGACGTGCGCCTGGACGGCGGCACCGTGGAGGTGCGCGACTACGGACGCGGCATCCCGCTGGGGAAGATGATCGAAGCGGTTTCCGTCATGAACACCGGCGGCAAGTTCGACACCAAGGCGTTCAAGAAATCCGTCGGGCTGAACGGCGTGGGCACGAAGGCCGTCAACGCCCTCTCCTCGTCGTTCACCGTGCAAGCCTTCCGCGACGGGCAGACGCGCCGCGCCACCTACGAGCGGGGCCGCCTGGTGGCGGACACCGGCATCGTGCCCGGTCCCCCGGACGAGAAGACCGGCACCCGCATCACCTTCACGCCCGACGACACGCTCTTCCCCGGCTACGCCTACAAGGAAGACATCATCGAGACCATGCTGCGCAACTACGTCTACCTCAACACGGGACTCACCATCACGTTCAACGGCAAGCGGTTCTACTCGCGCAACGGCCTGCTCGACCTGCTCGCCGAAAACCTCACCGGCGAGCCGCTCTACCCCATCATCCACCTGCGCGGCGACGACATCGAGGTGGCCATCACCCACAGCGACCAGTACGGCGAGGAGTTCTACTCCTTCGTCAACGGCCAGCACACCAAGGACGGCGGCACGCACCAAAGCGCCTTCCGCGAGGCCGTGGCACGCACCATCAAGGAATACTACAACAAAAACATGGAGGTGGCCGACATCCGCAACGGCATGGTGGCGGCCATCGCCATCAACGTGGAAGAGCCCGTGTTCGAGAGCCAGACGAAAACCAAACTCGGCTCGCGCGACATGTACAAGGACGGCCCCACGGTGAGCAAGTTCATCAACGACTTCCTGAAAAAGGAACTGGACAACTACCTGCACCGCAACCAGGAGGTGTCCGACGCCATGCTGCAAAAAATCCTCGCCTCCGAGAAGGAACGCAAAGCCATCGCGGGCGTGACCAAGCTGGCGCGCGAAAGGGCGAAAAAGGTGAGCCTCAACAACCGCAAGCTGCGCGACTGCCGCATCCACTACAACGACGCGAAAGGCGGCAAAACCCCCGACGACTACGACCCGCGCGACGACAGCTCCATCTTCATCACCGAAGGCGACTCGGCCAGCGGCTCCATCACCCAAAGCCGCAACGTGGAGACACAGGCCGTCTTCAGCCTGCGGGGGAAACCCTACAACAGTTACGGCAAAACCAAGCGCGTGGTGTATGAAAACGAGGAATTCAACCTGCTGCAAGCCGCCCTCAACATCGAGGACGGGCTCGAGGGATTGCGCTACAACAAGGTCATCATAGCCACCGATGCCGACGTGGACGGCATGCACATCCGCCTGCTGCTGCTCACCTTCTTCCTCCAGTTCTTTCCCGAGCTGGTGCGCAAGGGGCACATCTACATCCTGCAAACGCCCCTCTTCCGCGTGCGCAACAAGAAAGAAACCGTGTACTGCTATTCGGAGGAAGAACGCCGCGCCGCCATCGAACGCCTGGGCGCGAACCCCGAAATCACCCGCTTCAAGGGGCTGGGCGAAATCGACCCCAAGGAGTTCAAGCACTTCATCGACGAAAACATGCGCCTCGACCAGGTGACGCTGCGCAAGGACGATGCCGTGGCCGACCTGCTCGCCTTCTACATGGGCAACAACACACCGGAGCGGCAAAACTTCATCATCGACAACCTGGTGGTGGAAGAAGACAAAGTGGAAGAGTGAAACCAACGGTTAGCGATTAACGATTAGTGATTAGTGCCGCGCCGCAAGCAGGCGGCCACCAGCCGTTAACCACTAATCGCTAATCACTAACCACTAACCGTTAACCCGCATGACCGACGAACAATTCATGCAACAGGCACTGGCCGAAGCCCGGCAGGCCTTGCAGCGCGACGAGGTGCCCATCGGCGCGGTGGTGGTGTGCGCCGGGCGCATCATCGGGCGCGGGCACAACCTCACCGAGACCCTCACCGACGCCACCGCCCACGCCGAGATGCAGGCCATCACCGCCGCATCGCAGTACCTGGGCGGCAAATACCTGCCGGACTGCACCCTGTACGTCACCGTGGAACCGTGCGTGATGTGCGCCGGAGCCATCGGCTGGGCGCAGGTGGGCAGGCTGGTCTACGGCGCGCCGGACGAGAAGCGGGGCTACCGCCGCTTCGCACCCCAGGCCCTGCACCCCAAGACCGAAGTGACCGCCGGCGTACTGGCCGGCGAATGCGGGCAGCTGGTGAAGGACTTCTTCCGCGACAAGCGGCGGTAACCCCCCGGCGGAATGGCCATGCGGGCTTCCCCGGCAGGCCCGGCGAACGATTGAAAAACTTTGTGCGCCATGTGACCATACCCCCACAAGTGCTTCACCGGCACTATTTCGGGCAAACTTGATGGATTTGCACGCAGCATTCACTATATTTGTACCGTAATTCAAACAGGACTCATGGCAAAAGGGCAACTCTCCGAACGGCGGACCAAACACTCGCCGCGCACGCACCGCTACGTCTTCACCCTCAACGAGGAGGAAAACCGCGCCCTGCTGCGCTACATCAAACGGTACAACGTGCAGAACCGCGCCCGCTTCCTGCGCGAAACGGTGATGCTGGCCGTCATCCGCAAGTTCGAGGAAGACCACCCCACCCTGTTCTGACCGAACGCCCCAATCACTTATCACTAACCGTTAATCACTAATCGTTAATCGTTAATCACTCATCACAGTGGAATTCCTGCTCGCCATAACCGCCTGCTGCCTCGGCTTCCTCGTAGCCTGGTTCGTCCGGTCACGACAGCTGTCCGCCTGGCAAGCCGCCGCCGCCGACAGCGAACGGCAACTCACAGCCGACAAGGCCGAAGCCCTGCGCCAGCTCTCCATTGCCAGCGAAACGCTCCGCCTGCGCACCGAGGAAGCGCAATCCCTACGCGACAGCCTGGAGGCGCAAACCCGCCTGGCCGCCGACCGCGCCGTGGAGGCCGCCGCCCTGCGCACCGCCAACGCCAACCTGCTGGAACAGCTGGAACACCGCAAGCAGGAAACGGAAAACCTGCAAAAGCGGCTCACCACGGAGTTCGAGAACATCGCCGGGCGCGTGCTCAGGCAGCGGTCGGAGGAATTCGCCGCCTCCAACCACCAACGCCTGGGCGAACTACTCAACCCCCTGAAGGAAAAAATCCAGCTGTTCGAGAAAAAAGTGGACGAAACCTACGACAAGGAGCTGCGCGACCGCATCAGCCTGCGCGAGGAAGTGCGCAAACTCACCGAGCTGAACGCACGCGTGAGCCAGGAGGCCAACAACCTCACCCGCGCCCTCAAAGGCGACGTGAAAAAGCAAGGCAACTGGGGCGAGGTGGTGCTCGAACGCGTGCTCGAACGCTCGGGGCTGACGCGCGGCATCGAATACGAGCGCGAGGAAGTGGTGGAAGGGTCGGAGGAACAACGCCAACGCCCCGACGTCATCATCCACCTGCCCGACAACAAGCATATCATCGTGGACTCCAAAGTGTCGCTCGTGGCCTACGAACGCTTCGTGTCCGCCGACGACGAGGAGGAAAAGGCCGCACACCTGCGCGAGCACATCACCTCGCTCCGCGCCCACGTCAAGGAGCTGAGCGACAAAAACTACCAAAACGCCCAGCGGCTCAACACGCCCGACTTCGTGCTCATGTTCCTGCCCGTCGAGGCATCGTTCTCCGTGGCCGTGCAGAGCGACCCGGAGCTGTTCTCCTTCGCCTGGGACCGGAAAATCGTCATCGTGTGCCCCACCACGCTGCTGGCCACCCTGCGCACGATTGCCTCTATCTGGAAGCAGGAGAACCAAACGAAAAACGCCCAGGAAATAGCCCGCCTCGGCGGTGCGCTCTACGACAAGTTCGTGGGCTTCACCGAGGACATGCAGAAGATAAAGGGCGGGCTCGACCGCGCCTCGGCTTCCTACGACGAAGCCTTCAAGAAGATGTGTACCGGCCAAGGCAACATCGTGCGCACGGCGGAACGCATCCGCAAGCTCGGCGCCAAGGTGGGCAGCAAGGCCCTGCCCGCCGACATCGCGGAGGAGGAATAAGAAACATTCCGCTCCCCCTCAAAGGGAAGCTACATTTATGATATGACGAAGCTCACGCGGCACATACTACGGGCACTCCTGCTCCTCACGCCCCTGGCCGGGGAAGCGCAGCCCCTGCCGACCGACAGCCTGCCCGCTGCCGATACCGTCGCCGTGCCCCTGCCTGCCGACACGCTGCCACCCGTGCCCCACACCCTGCCGCCGGACACGCCCGCGGCATCCGCCCTGCCGCCGGACAGCCTGACGGCCGTCTTCCGCGCCGACTCGCTCGCCGCCGACAGCCTGCCCGCCATGGCCTTGCCAGACAGCATCGTCCCCGACAGCCTGTCTGCCGACACCCTCCGCACCGACACCCTCGCGCTGGACACCACGGGCATCGGCACGCTGTCCATGGAGGAAATGTGCCGCGCCCTGCAACAATTGCACCTGGCGGACATCGACCTGGACAAATACTTCGCCCCGGGCGACACCCTGGACACCGTGCCGCCCGCCCTGCCCGCGGACAGCACGGCCCGGCCGGACAGCATCGCCCCGCCGCCCCCGCCCGACCTGCTCACGTTGCTGCGGCGAGGGGGAATCATCCGCTCCATGATACCGGACAGCATCGTGGTGGACTCCGCCACGCTCGCCCGCTTGCACTTCACCCCCCGCCTGCTCGACTCCGCCGTGTACCGGTACAGCCCCCTGTTCTGCGACCTGGTGTTCCGCCTGCAGGCCGCCCCGCTCGACTGGCGGCAGCACTGCCTGGCCGACTCGCTGCTATACGGCAGCCGGCGGCACACGCTACAATGCCCGATGGACACCTTCGCCGTGCCCGACGCGCACGACATCCTGGAAAAGCTGCGCCAGGACGCACGCGACTACATCACGCGCACCGACGTGCTGCTCTACAGCACCACCATCGACCGCCTGCCGAAAGTGGACTGGGCCGACAACGAGCAGGTGCACCACCAGCCCATCAGGGACTACGCCATAGACGACTTCGGACACGCGCCGGTGGTGACCAGCAACCGCATCGTGGTGCGCCGCAAGGAATTCAGCCCGTGGTCGGGACGGCTCAACTCCCTCTTCCAGTTCTCGCAAACGGCCGTGTCCAAGAACTGGCACCAGGGGGGCTACAACTTCTTCTCGCTGCTGGGAGGCCTCAACGGCTACCTCAACTTCGACAACCGCAAAAAGATAAAGTGGGAAAACAGCTTCGAGTGGCGCACGGGCTTCAACACCGTGACGGGCGACACCATCGGTCCCAAGGGCGGGCGGCGCGCCATGCCCAGCGACGACGTGTTCAAGGTAAACAGCAAGTTCGGCCTGCAAGCCAGCGGCAACTTCTACTACAGCGCGAACGCCGAGTTCCAGACCAATTTCTTCGACAACCCGAAGGAGCTGAACAACTACGAGATGAAGGCCCGCTTCCTCACCCCCATCCGGCTCAACGTGGGGCTTGGTATGGAGTTCAAGTACGACTGGCTGTCGGTGAACCTCGCCCCGCTCTCGTTCAAATACATCTACCTGACGGACACCACCACGACCGATGGCTTCTTCATCAAGCCCACCGAGTTCGGTATCGAGGAAGGCAAGAACCAGCTGGCCGAGATAGGTAGCAAGCTGATCGTGGAAATAAAGGAATTCCGCCCCATACCCGAGCTGAAAATCAATTCCAAGTTCAACTTCTACACCAATTACAAGAAAGTGGAGATAGACTGGGAAATCGTGGCCGAGCTTGCCATCAACCGCTTCCTCTCCACCCGCCTGATGCTCAACCCGCGCTTCGACAACACCGTCATCCTGCCCGACGACGAAAAGGCCAAGCTCCAGATGAAGCAGATGCTCACCGTAGGCATCTCGTACCGCATTTTGTAAGGGGGAAATAAGGAACAAGAAGCCTCCCCCACCCCTTCCGGGACTGTGTAGCATGTCCAACTGATGGCATTCCCGTCATTTCGAACGAAGTGAGAAATCTCACTGCAACCTTTGGTGCGTTATAAAAAGAGATTTCTCACTTCGTTCGAAATGACGGCGGACTTGTTTCGCAATCTTTACACAACTCCTCCCAAGATGGGACGGAACGACCCGCCGCGTACGCCGCACACTTTGGCAAAGGCCAACGGCCTTTAAGCTTTCAGCGCAGGGCATCGCCCTGCGAAAAAGCAAACGCAAGAGCACGTAAAACCGCAAAACCACATCACCCACTACACCAGCGAGGATCGTTCCCCCCCCGCTGAACGCCACAAGGCTTTCAGCCTTGCCCCCTCCTCCCTCACTCGCCGAAGAGCCCGCGCAACGCGTCGAACCGCCTGCCCTCTTCCTCGCCGAAGCGCGCCACCTTCTGCCGCGCCACCTCGGGCGTGTACATCGCGTCGGGGTGCGACTTGGAGAAGAACTTGTCCGCGTAGCACACCAGCTTCTCCTCCAGCGTCACGGGGCGCATGTCGCGGCGGGGCAGCGGCCATCCGCGCTCCTCGATCATCTCCCGGCTCAGCCCCATGCCCGTGTGCCGCTCGCACACCAGGGCGTGGCGGGGCAGCCCCTCGGCGCGGAGCAGCTCCGCCCCCAGGTAGCCGTGCTCGATGTAGAGGTGCGTGCCGTGGCAGTGGATGCCCGGCGCGTCGCACTGGCCGATGCCGATGTCGTGCAGCATGGCCGCCTCGGCCACGAAGTCGCGGTCGATTTCCCCCTGCAACTCCGGCCGGCGGTCGAGCAGGGCCAGGGCGTAGTCGCGCACCTGGCGGCTGTGGCGCAGCAGCAGGTCGTGCGCCTCGCGGTTGTCCGCGTAATATTTTTCCAGAAGAGCTTCCGTATCCAGCATAACGTCCGTTTTTCATTTCACGGTGCAAAGATACGGTTTTGCCCCCAATCGGCGGAACTCCCGCCCCGCCCCCTTTGGGGCTGCGTGAGAACCACGGGCAAAACCCGCCGTCATTCCGAACGAAGTTCCCGCCATTTCGAACGGCGTTCCCGCCATTTCGAACGGCGTTCCCGTCATTTCGAACGAAGTGAGAAATCTCCCCGGCGGCCCGAGGGGATGTTGTCGCGGGAGGATTTCCCACTTCGTTCGGGGAGATTTCTCACTTCGTTCGAAATGACGGGAACGCCATGGATGGGAGCATTCCACACACCCCCCCGGAAGCAGCGTGGAAACCACGAACGAAGCCCGCCGTCGTTCCGAACGAAGGGAAAAATCTCCTCCCGCGATGCGCCTGCGGTTACAGCGGGATTTCCCTCCCTACGGAAAAAATTTTCCGTTATAACGGAAATAAAATTCTGTGCCTGCGGAAATCCCGCCGCGTTATAACGCAATTCCGCAGGCGGCAAAGCCCCGCCCTCCGGGGAATGTTAAGAGGGCATTCCCGCCCTTGCGCAAAAAAATCCGCTTACCGGGCGCGGGTTGGGAAAAAATCCCTACATTTGTACTCCCCTTGCAGGGGAAGAAGAAAACTCAACAACTAAAAATTTGTCAGTATGAAGAAACATGTTTTCAACGCGGGACCGTGCATCCTGCCCCAACCGGCAATCGAATCTGCCATTGCCGCCATCAAGGATTTCGACGGAACGGGCGTCGGCCTCCTGGAAATATCCCACCGCACGCCGGGCTGGGAACGCATCATGGCCGAGACCGAACAGCTGTGGCGCGACCTGCTCCACATCCCCGACGGCTACAAGGTGCTGTTCCTCGGAGGCGGGGCCAGCACGCAGTTCTGCTACGTGCCCTACAACCTGATGGCCCGCAAGGCCGCCTACCTGCAAACCGGCACGTGGGCCAAGAAGGCCGCCAAGGAAGCGCGCCTCTTCGGCGAGGTGGAAATCGTGGCTTCTTCGGAAGACAAGAACTATTCGTACATACCCACCGGATACACCGTGCCGACGGACGCGGACTACTTCCACATCACCACCAACAACACGATATTCGGCACCGAGCTGCACACCGACCTCGACAGCCCCGTGCCGCTGGTGGCCGACATGTCGTCCGACATCATGAGCCGGCCGGTGGACGTGTCCAAGTACGCCCTCATCTATGGCGGCGCCCAGAAGAACGTGGGCCCGGCGGGCGTCACCTTCGTCATCGTGCGCGAGGACATGCTCGGCAAGGTGGACCGCCCCATACCCACCATGATAGACTACCGCACGCACGTGAACGGCAGCTCCATGTTCAACACGCCCCCCGTGTTCGCCATCTACGTGATGCACGAAACGCTCAAGTGGCTGAAGGAGCTCGGCGGCGTGGAAGCCATGTACGAGATGAACAAGCGCAAGGCCGAGCTGCTCTACGCCGAAATCGACCGCAACAAGATGTTCACCGGCACCGCCCGCCGCGAAGACCGCTCCATCATGAACGTGTGCTTCGTCATGGCCGACGGGTACAAGGACCAGGAAGCCGCCTTCATGGAACTGGCCAAAGCCCGCGGCATGGTGGGCATCAAGGGCCACCGCTCGGTGGGCGGCTTCCGCGCCTCCATCTACAACGCCTGCCCCCTCGAAAGCGTGCAGGCGCTGGTGGACTGCATGAGGGAATTCGAAGGTAATTATTAAAGAACAAGTACGCAAAGACGCGAAGACGCAAAGGCCAACCAAGCGAAAAGAATACAAACCTCCGCGTCCCCGCGTCTTAGCGTACAAAATCACATGTATTGTTATGAAAGTACTTGTAGCAACAGAAAAGCCGTTCGCCAAAGTGGCCGTGGACGGCATACGCAAGGAAGCGGAAGCCGCCGGCATGGAGCTGGCCCTGCTCGAAAAATATACGGAAAAGTCGCAACTGCTGGCCGCCGTGGCCACCGCCGACGCGCTCATCATCCGCAGCGACAAGGTGGACGCCGAGGTGCTGGCCGCCGCCCCCAACCTCAAGATAGTAGTGCGCGCCGGGGCAGGCTATGACAACGTGGACCTGGCCGCCGCCACCGCCGCAGGCGTGTGCGTGATGAACACGCCGGGGCAGAACTCCAACGCCGTGGCCGAGCTCGTGTTCGGCCTGCTGGTGTACGCCGTGCGCAACTTCTACAACGGCACCTCCGGCACCGAGCTGAAGGGCAAACGCCTGGGCATACACGCCTACGGCAACGTGGGGCGCAACGTGGCCCGCATCGCCCGTGGCTTCGGCATGGACATTTACGCCTACGACGCCTACACCCCCGCCGAAGCCATCGAACGCGACGGCGTGAAGCCCCTCGGCTCCGTGGAGGAACTCTACGCCACCGCCGACGTGGTGTCCGTGCACATCCCCGCCACCGCCGAGACGCGCCAAAGCATCAACGAAGCCCTGCTCGCCCGCCTGCCCAAGGGCGCGGTCGTGGTGAACACGGCCCGCAAGGAAGTCATCGACGAACCCGGCCTGGTGCGCTTCCTGGAAGCCCGCCCGGACGTGAAGTACGTCACCGACATCCGCCCCGACAACCACGAGGAAATGATGGAAAAGTTCGCCGCACGCTACTTCGCCACCCCCAAGAAGATGGGCGCGCAGACCGCCGAGGCCAACATCAACGCCGGCATAGCCGCCGCCCGCCAGATAGTGGGCTACCTGCTGCGCGGCGACGACACCTTCCGCGTGAACAAGTAAGGCGCACGGGCGGGACGCACGCAACCGCCAAAGGGCGGATGCTTTAACCGCAAAGAGCGCAAAGAACGCAAAGGCCATCCGGCAGCGCAACGGTAGACTGTTGACCGTTGACTGTTGACCGAAAAACCTTTGCGTCCTTTGCGCTCTTTGCGGTTGAAATAAAAACCCTCTGCGGTTAAAACAGAAGCTCCCGGCGGCTGACACAAAAACCGCCGCGGTCAAGCCCGTCCGCCCCGCACGCGGAACGTGAAATGCTTCTGGCACAGGTAGCTCACCAGCGTGCACAGGCAGGTGACGAGCATCTTCGAGGGCGTGTCCCAAAAGCCGCACACCTCGATGAACAGCTTCAGGCCCGCGTAGTTGAGCAGCAGGTTGAAGGCCACCACCATGAGGTAGCGCGCCAGCTGCACCCGCCCGTGCAGGTCCGAGGCGGTGAAGGTCACGTACTTCTGCAGCAGGAAGCCCGTGAGCGTGCTCACCGGGAAGCTCACGGCCAGCGCCGCCGTGTGCGCCTCGAAGGCCCAGCCCCCCACCCGCACCACCTGCTGGTGGAAGACGTAGTTGACCAGCAGGAAAAACAGCACCCAGTCCCACAGCACGTTCGCCCCGCCGCACACCGCGTAGCGGAACACCTGCTGCGGCACCCAGCGGCGGAACGGCGGGTAGAAGAAATCGACCAGGCGGCGGATGCACGCCCCTATTTCGGTGAAAAGTTTTCGCATTTCGACAATTATCATTACTTTTGCGTTGCCGAAGCCCCGCCCCGGCGCAGCGCAAAGGTACGATTTTATTTCCAACCATCATCCGCCATGCCCGACGACCAGCCGCCATATGAGCGAAGTAAGAGCCAAAAAGTACTTGGGACAGCATTTCCTCACGGATTTGTCCATCGCCCAACGTATCGCCGGGAGCCTGCCTCTCGACGCTGAGGCCGACGTGCTCGAAATCGGGCCGGGCATGGGCGTGCTCACGCAATACCTGCTGCAGGACCCCCGCGTGCGCCTCACCGCCGTGGAGCTCGACGCCGAGTCGGTGGACTACCTGCACCGCCACTACCCGCAGCTGAAGGTGGTGGAAGCCGACTTCCTGCGCCTCGACCTGGAACGGCTCTTCCCCGGGCAGTTCTGCATCATCGGCAACTTTCCCTACAACATCTCCAGCCAGATACTCTTCCGCCTGCTCGACGTGCGCGACCGCGTGCCGGTGCTCTGCGGCATGTTCCAGAAGGAGGTGGCCGAGCGCATCGCCTCGCCCGCCGGCCGCAAGGCCTACGGCATCCTCAGCGTGCTGCTCCAGGCGTTCTACGACATCGAATACCTCTTCACCGTGCCGCAGCACGTGTTCGACCCTCCGCCCAAGGTGCAGTCGGCAGTGGTGCGCCTCACGCGCAACGGCGTGCAGCACCTGGACTGCGACGAGGCCCTCTTCCGCGCCGTGGTGAAGACGGCCTTCAACCAACGGCGCAAGACCCTGCGCAACTCGCTGCAGCCGCTGGTGCCCCGGGGGCACGCCATGTATGTCGACCCCCTCTTCGACCGGCGGCCCGAGCAGCTGACGGTGGCGGACTTCATCCGCCTCACGCGCCTGGTCGGGGCCGCCACCTGACGGCGGCAAGCGCATCCGCCTCCCCACCCCTATCCATCAACCTGCAAAACGAAACATCATGTCTGAATTAAGAATATTTTATCACGAAAACGGGCGGCTGAAGATATCGAAGAACATCGACACCGTGAGGCAGACGGAACTGAAGGACATCATCTGGATTGACCTGAACGACGTGTCCGAGGAAACGGAGGAACGGCTCGAGGACTTCCTCAAGATATACATCCAGGAAGACGAGGAAATGGAGGAGATAGAGATGAGCTCGCGCTACATCCAGACGGACGACAGCCTGGTGGCCAACTCGAACTTCATGCTGGACAACTACACGCTGGAGCCGGTGTCGTTCATCCTGAAGAACAACATCCTGGTGTCGGTGCGCAGCGAGGACCTGAAATCGTTCAACGAAACGGTGAAGAAGATATACGCCAACCCCAAGAGCTTTCCCACCGGGCAGCACGTGCTGGTGTCGCTCCTGGAGACGCGGGTGGAATACGACGCGGACATCATCGAGGACGTGACCGACCAAATCACCCTGCTAAGTAAATCTATCGGCACCACGAGCGACGACGAGCCGCTGCGCGAAGATATCCTCATAGAGATAAAAGACTTGCAAGAAAAGGTGATGATCATCCGGCAGAACATCATGGACAAGCAGCGCGTGGTGTCGAGCATGTTGAAAGGCAACTTCTTCCTGGACGACCTGCAGCCGCGCCTCACGATGATAATCAAGGACATCAACTCCCTGTTCGAGTACACGCGCTTCGGCTTCGACCGCCTGGACTACCTGCAGGACACGTTCCTCGGGCTCGTCAATCTGCAGCAAAGCAAGATTATCAAGATATTCACCGTGGTGTCGGTCGTGTTCATGCCGCCCACGCTCATCGCCTCCATCTACGGCATGAATTTCCGCCACATGCCCGAACTGTCGTGGACGTGGGGCTACGCCTTCTCCGTGGTGGCCATGATACTGTCCGTGGCCATCGTGCTCTTCTACTTCAAGCGGAAGAAGTGGCTGTAAAGGGAAGCTACAAGCTACGAGCATTTTAGCTACAAGCTACAAGCTACGAGCTACAAGTACCATGCGGTGTGAGGGCGAACACCTCAGCGCATACGACTTGTAGCTCGTAGCTTGTAGCTTGTAGCTATTTATTGAAGTTCCGCAGCTTGATGGCGGTGAGCACCTTCTTGGTGTGCAGCGCGAAGTCGTTGGACATCATCCAGCCGTAGTAGCCGATGTCGGTGTTGAACACGTCGGTCACCTTTTTCCCTTTGTACTTGCCGAAATTGAACACCTCCTCGCCGCGCTCGTTGTACACGATGCGCCCGGCGAAGTCGGCGTTGTTGCTCTGCGTGGTGAACTTGGCGAGGAAGTCCACGTCGTTCTGCAGCTCGGGATAACGGTCCAGTTGCGCCTGGAGCACCTCGTAGGTGGCCATCGTGTCGGCCTCGGCGGTGTGCGCGTCGGTCAGTTCCTTGTGGCAGTAAAATTTGTAGGCGGCCGCCAGGGTGCGCTGCTCCATCTTGTGGAAGATGACCTGCACGTCCACGAACTTGCGCCGCTTGAGGTCCAGGTCCACGTCGGCACGCAGCAGTTCCTCGGCCAGCATGGGCACGTCGAAGCGGTTGGAGTTGTACCCGGCCAGGTCGCATCCCTCGATGTCGCGGGCAATTTCCCTGGCCACCTCCTTGAAGGTGGGGCAATCCTTCACGTCCTCGTCCGTGATGCCGTGCACGGCGGTGCTGGCCGGGGGGATGGGCATCTGCGGGTTGATGCGCAGGGTCTTGCCCTCCTCGCGGCCGTTGGGGTACACCTTGTGGTACGAAATCTCCACGATGCGGTCGTGCACGATATCCGTGCCGGTGGTCTCTAAATCGAAGAAAACAATGGGATTCTTGAGGTTCAGTTTCATATGCAAATGTTTTTGAGGGAGCGGGGAGCGACTAACTTGGGAGCGGGGAGCGGGGAGCGAGGAGCGGGTAGTTTAGCTACAAGCTACGAGCCACAAGCTACAAGAGCTTCGCCTCCCCGCTTCCCGCTTCCCGCCACCCGCTACTTTTTCCGCGGTTCTCCCCGCTACTCGCCTAACAGCTTCCTTTCCGCCTCGTGCACGCGGTCGAAGGTGAACTGCGCGAGCACGGAGTCGCGGTAGGCCGTGATGCGGTCGTTGCACAGGTTGCCCAGGCTGCCGGCGTGGGTGTGGCGCACTTCCTTGACGGGGTGGAACTGCCCGGCCTCTATCTCCAGCCCCACCTGCCGGTAGGCATCGCGGAAGGGCGTGCCCGCCAGCGTGCGGCGGTTCACCTCCTCCACGCTGAACATGGGGTCGTAGCGGGGGTCGTCCAGGATGTGCTCGTTCACCCGCACCTGCGCCATCATGCGCTCGGCCATGTCGAGGCAGTCGATGAGTTCGTCGAAGGCGGGCACGAACAGTTCCTTGGTCATCTGCAAGTCGCGGAAGTAGCCCGACGGCAGGTTGTTGGTGATGAGGGTGATTTGCTGCGGCAAGGCCTGCAGCTTGTTGCACTTGGCGCGGGTCAGTTCGAACACGTCGGGATTCTTCTTGTGCGGCATGATGCTGGAGCCAGTGGTGTACTCGTCGGGCAGGCGGATGAAGCCGAAGTTCTGCGACGTGTAGAGGCAGGCATCGAAGGCCAGCTTGGCCACGGTGGCGGCCACCGAGGCGAGTGCCGTGGCCACGGTGCGTTCCATCTTGCCGCGCCCCATCTGGGCGTAGACCACGTTGTAGTCCATGGAGTCGAAGCCCAGCAGGTCGGTGGTGAGCTGCCGGTCGAGGGGGAACGAGGAGCCGTAGCCCGCCGCCGAGCCGAGCGGGTTGCGGTTGGTGACGCGCCAGGCGGCGAGCAGCATCTGGAGGTCGTCGGCCAGGCTTTCGGCATAGGCGCCGAACCACAGGCCGAACGACGACGGCATGGCCACCTGCAGGTGCGTGTAGCCGGGCATGAGCACGTGGCGGTAGCGTTCGCTTTGCGCCACCAGCGTGTCGAAGAGGCGGCACACGGCCTGCACGGTGCGCTCCAGCCCTTCGCGGGCGAAGAGCTTGAGGTCGAGCAGCACCTGGTCGTTGCGCGAGCGGCCGCTGTGTATCTTTTTGCCCAGGTCGCCCAGGCGGCGGGTGAGCAGGAGTTCCACCTGCGAATGCACGTCCTCCACGTCGTCCTCTATCACGAATTTCCCCGCCTCGGCCTCGCGGTAGATGCGCTTCAACTCGGCCAGCAGGGGGGTCAGTTCGTCCCGCCGCAGCAGCCCCACTTCGGCCAGCATGGTGATGTGGGCCATGGAGCCGAGCACGTCGTGCCGCGCCAGGTGCAAGTCCATCTCGCGGTCAAGCCCCACGGTGAACCGCTCGATGCGCTTGTCCACCTGGGTGTTTTTTTCCCAAAGTTTGTTTGACACGTCTTATAATTGAAAGTTGAAAATTGAAAATTGAAAACGGACTGCGCTAGTAATTGAAAGTTGAAAATTGAAAATTGAAAACGGACTGCAAATCCTCTGTCCGTTTTCAATTTTCAACTTTCAATTTTCAACTCTCCCCGCTTCCCGGCGGTTGACGGCCTGGGCGATGACGTCGGCGGCGCGGTTGATGCCTTCGCGCAGCTTCTTGTCCACCATCATCTTGACCATGGGGGGCAGCTCGGCACGCAGGGTGAGCTTCATGCGGGTGTCGGCCTCGGCCACCTGCTTCAGCTGTATCCAGGCGTTGAAGGCCAGCATGGGGATGTTCTCGGTCTCGAACTTGATGGTCTTGTAGGGTTCGCGCCCGATGATGCGCAGGCCGACGGTGCCGAGCCCTTCCACGCGGAAGCGGCAGCTGTCCGCATCGAACTCGGCCTCGCGCAGCTCCTTGGGGGCGCCGGGCGCGTCCTTGAAGGCCGCCAGGCGCGACAGGTCGCTCAGCAGGCCGAACGCCTCCTGCTCGCCGCAGGCCAGGGTCTTGATGTCGCTTTCGTAAGTCGTGGGCATGAAATTTCAGATTTCGAATTTCAGATTTCAGATTTCGGGAATTCCAGATTTCAAATTAAGAAACTTCAGATTTCAGATTTCAAATTCCAGATTTCCCGGCTTCCGGGTTTCGCTTTGCGCCCGGGCTTCAGGCTTTCCAGGTGGAGGGGCTTTTGCGCCACTCGTTGAGGGTGGCCACGTCGGCCTCGGTGATGTAGCTGGTGGCCACGGCCTCGCGGATGATGGCCTCGTAGTTGCACAACGTGGTGAGCTGCACGCCCGCCTCGGCGAAACGCGTCCGGGCTTCGGGGAAGCCGTAGGTGAAGATGGCCACCATGCCGAGCACCTCGGCACCGTTGTTGCGGATGGCTTCCACGGCCTTGAGGCTGCTGCCGCCGGTGGATATGAGGTCTTCCACGACCACCACCTTCTGCCGGGGCTTGAGGTCGCCTTCAATCATGTTTTCGAGCCCGTGGTCCTTCGGCTTGGGACGCACGTACACGAAGGGCAGGCCCAACGCGTCGGCCACCAGCGCGCCCTGGGGGATGGCCCCGGTAGCCACGCCCGCCACCACTTCCACGTCGGGATACTTTTCCAGGATGAGGCGCGCCAGCTCCAGCTTGATGAAGGCGCGGAGGCGCGGATAGGACAAGGTCTTGCGGTTGTCGCAATAAAACGGCGACTTCCAGCCCGATGCCCACGTGAAGGGGTTGCTGGGCTGCAATTTCACCGCTTTGATCTGCAGCAGCTTCTCGGCTACGATTTTTTCCAATGCTTCCATATGTTTTTGTTTTGTCTACCAGCCCGTTCCGACGGGGCGTTCCCACGGAAGACAGGCTGCGTAAGGTTGCGCAAAAGTACGCAATCTCGTCAAATCCCTCAAACGCGGGAAGATATTTTGCAACATTTTTTGAGGGAAGGGGGATGCCGACCCGACTCCCCCACCAATGCCCCTCAACTCCCCCGGGATGCCCCCTCAACTCCCCCGAAGGGGGAGCTTGGGTTTGATTTGTGGGGGAGGGGGAGGCGTGGGGGAGGGCGTGCGGGCGGAAATGTTTTTCCGCAGGCACGGAATTTTATTTTCATACTAACGGAAAATTTTTTTCGTACTGACGCGGGGGAAGAACACGGAGGGCAATGACGAAGGGGACACAGGGCGGCACAAGAACGGAAAGCGGGCAAAGCCCGCCGGGCCATTTGGGTTAAAAATCGTTTATTCCTTTATTTTTTCAAGGGAATAATTTGACCACTCGGCAAAAATTGCCTTAATTTGTAGCCCGAAAACGTACATATAATATTTATCGCAATGAAGAACGATATATTGAAATACTTGGGCATCGTGGTTCTCCTGGTCGGCGTGATATTGCTGGCCGTGTATCAATTCGGCGGCAACCCCACCAACGGCTTGCTGATAGCAGCCGGGGCTTGCGTGGTGGCAGGCACGATAGGCCACATCGTACTGAACAAACTGATAAGCTAAACGGCACGGCGGCCCGTGCGCACTCATCGCCCTTCAGGCATCGGCCCTCGAAGGGCTTTTGTTTTTTGGGACAACCGCCGCACGGCCGCCACGCACCCATCCGCACAACGACATGAACCGTCACTTGAACATGATACTTGCCCTGGCCGTGGCCACGGGCACGCTCGCGGCCTGCACCGGCAAGGCCGCCCGCCACGCAAGCGAGGCACAACCCGCCGCGCAGGCCGTGGAGGTGCCGCCCTTCGAGGCGGACTCGGCGTGGCAATACGTGGCGCGGCAGGTGGCGTTCGGGCCGCGCGTGCCCAACACGCCCGCCCACAAGGCCTGCGCCGACTACCTGGCCGCCACGCTGCGCTCGTTCGGCGCGGAGGTCACCGAGCAGCGCGCCGACCTGCGGGCGTTCGACGGCACGGTGCTGCACGCCGTGAACATCATCGCCAGCTTCCGCCCCGAGGCGAAACGCCGGGTGCTGCTCTTCGCCCATTGGGACTGCCGCCCCTGGGCCGACAACGACCCCGACCCCGCCAACCACACCCGGCCCGTGGCGGGCGCGAACGACGGGGCCAGCGGCACGGGCGTGCTGCTCGAGGTGGCGCGGCAGGTGGGGATGCGCCTGCCCGAGGTGGGCGTGGACATCGCCCTGTTCGACGCGGAGGACTACGGCGCGCCCTCGCACCTCTCAAGCCGCAACACGGCCGACTCGTGGGCACTGGGGGCGCAGCACTGGGCGAGGCATCCGCACGTGAGCGGCTACCGGGCGCTGTACGGCATCCTGCTCGACATGGTGGGCGCGCCGGGCGCAACCTTCTACCGCGAGCAGCTGTCCGACTATTACGCCTCGCACATCGTGGACCGGGTGTGGGCGCAGGCCGACGCGCTGGGCTTCGGGGCGTACTTCATCGACCGGCCCGGGGGCGCGGTGACCGACGACCACCTGTACGTGAACCGGCTGGCGGGCATCCCGGCCATAGACATCATCCAGCACGACCCGCAGTCGCCCACGGGCTTCGGCGCGTATTGGCACACGGCGGACGACGACATGGACCACATCGACCGCCAGACGCTGCACGCCGTGGGGCTGACGCTGTTGCACATTATATATAATGAATAGGAAAATGGAACGCAAGAGAACGTGGCTGGCGTGCGCCCTCTGCACCGCCGCCCTGCTGGCGGGATGCCGCCCGGCCAAGGACATGAGCTATACGCGCTTCTACCCGGACAAGGTGCAGCTGGGCATGTCGCGCGACGCCTTCGTGCGCCGCTTCGGCGAGCCGAACATGCAGAACGTGTATTGGCAAGACGGCGTGCAGGTGGAGGAACTGCTCTACGTGGAGACGCTCCGCTACCGCCGGGTGGGCTACCGCAAGGTGGACAGCCGCTTCGTGTTCGAGGACGGCAAGCTGGTGCGGCGCGAGCAGGGCGAGGATGCCGGCTACCAGCTGGAACGGGAACTGCACGACCTGCGCGACGCGCTGGAGAAGGAATGAACGGGGCAGCCTGCCCGTGAAACGGGCGGTCTCCTGTCCCGGCTTCCCCCGTCTTAAGTTTGTATGAATATCCGCATGTTGCCAATGACCTCACCCCTGCCCCCTCTCCCCGGGGAGAAAGGGCAAGGGTGAGGTTATTTGGTATAAAAATAGTGGACACACAAAATAAACACAATAGACACATAGCTTTGTGCAAGCAAGAGCGAGGCATGTCATGTGCAAGCAAGAGGTAGTTCACAATAGATTGTCCCGATGCATGGCATCGGGACGGTGGATGCCCGCCGCTTTCAAGACGGCAGGCTATGTGTGCTCCCCGGAGACGGGGCACGCCCCGTCTCTACTTCCGTGACTGGGCAACAAACTGCCTATTGTACCTATTGTGTTTTACAAACGTGAACGACCTGCTGGCAAATTGCGGATATTCATTAAGCTTGTAACCCGTAACTCGTAACTGACTTATGACCGACTTACGCTACAAACGCATCGCCGTGAAGATAGGCAGCAACGTGCTGACCCGCGCGGACGGCACGCTGAACATCACCCGCATGTCCGCCCTGGTGGACCAGGTGGCCCTGCTCCACCGCGAGGGCGCGGAAGTGGTGCTCATCTCGTCCGGCGCCGTCGCCTCGGGCCGGAGCACGCTGCGGGTGGACCGCCGCATGGACGTGGTGGACCAGCGGCAGCTCTTCTCGGCCGTGGGGCAGGCCAAGCTCATCAACCATTACTAC
>CALUML010000021.1 GCA_944321745.1 uncultured Bacteroidales bacterium | reverse complement strand
AGGTCATCATGTATGCCGACACCATCACCGAGAGCATGCAGAAGACTATCGACGAGACCAACCGCCGCCGCGAAAAACAACTGGCCTACAACGAGGCGCACGGCATCACGCCCACCGCCCTGCTAAAAGGCAAACGCAACTCGCTGGCCAAGCAGCATGAGCCTGCCGCCTACGTGGAACCGGAACAGCCTGCCGGCATAGCCGCCGACCCGGTGGTGCAATACATGACCATCGACGGGCTGGAAAAAACCATCTCCCGCACCAAGAAGGCCATGCAGGATGCCGCCAAGCGGCTCGACTTCCTCGAAGCCGCCCAACTGCGCGACGAATTGATCAAACTGGAAGAATTGCTGAAAGAAAGAAGGGGAAAATGATTACCTCTAAATCCCCTAAAGGGGACTTGAAGGATGCTGATGCACACACCGCCGTCATTTCGACCAACGGGAGAAATCTCAAAGAGAACTTAGCGGGATTTCTCGCTTCGCTCGAAATGACGGCGGTGCGGCACATTGACACATATATTGAAACACAATAGAAACAATAGCACTTCACCTTACCTGCGACATACATAGAGGTAAACGGGGAAAGCCTCCCGGCCTTTCCCCGAAGAGCACATAGGCAGTTCCGCCGCTATTGTGAACTGCGGGAGAAAGGCGAAGCCGCATCTCCCGATAATCTCTTCTTGCACACACGGACATGGGAAGCTATTGTGCCTATTGTGTTTCAATAAGAATAGCACAAGTCGCAGACTTGCGCCAAAACATAGTTAAGCTGATGCACGCACCGCCGTCATTTCGAGCGAAGCGAGAAATCTCAAAGCACCTTTTTGTGTGGGTTGCAGGAAGAGATTTCTCCCGTTGGTCGAAATGACGGCATTGTGCACATCAGCTCATTAACACATCAGTACATTATCGCATTAGCACATTATCGCATTACCTTATAATATTAATGTCGCCCTTGCGGTTATGCTTCACACCATCGGTACCCTCGGCCTTGATGATGTAGAAATACGTGCCGGTGGGGGCGTTCTTGCGGCCGTTCACCCGGCCGTCCCAGCCCTTGGCAGGGTCGCTCCACTCGTACACCAGCTTGCCCCAGCTGCTGTACACCCAGCAATGGAAGCTGCGCAACGAGCGGTAGGCCACGCGGAATTCATCGTTCTTGCCGTCGCCATTGGGGGTGAACACGTTCGGCACACCGAGGAACGACTCGGACACGCTCACCTCCACCGAGTCGCGCATGGAGCAGCGCGTGCCGTTCATGTAGTCGCGGTACACCTCCAGCTTCACATAATACGTGCCGAAGTCCTCAAACGTATAACGCAAGTCCTCGTCCGTGCGGGTGAGCAGCAAGGCATCGCCCTTATATATTTTCCAATCGTACAACGTATTGTTCGGGTCGCTCGGGCGGCTTTCGAAGAGTATCTCCAGCGGTGAAGACCCCTTGATGGGCGGGGTAGGCTCGGCCTCGCTCGGGCGGGAAATCTCGTTCAACGCATCGCGCACGGTCATGATGGAGGTCAGATGGCTTTTCACCGGGAACACCAAATCGGGCGACGAGGTGGCGGTGAACTCATATGGCTCCATGCCCCACCCCAAGGCAAACTGGTCGCCCGTGAGCGTGAAGGCGGTCGCAGGGTCGAGCGAGGCAGGCACGCTGATGCGGGTCGCAGGCAGGCTCACAACAGGCGCGCCGTCCTCCGTTTCCTCTACGGGCTTCACCTCCCAATCGTCGCCCCCCTCGGGGTATTCCTTCGTGGTATAGACCACGGTAAACTCGCGCTTGATGGTGTGCCACACACCCGTCCCGTCGCAATAGCGCAGGTTCGAGGCCTCGTCCATCTCTACGTCGAACACCGTGGTCTCGCACGCCTGGTCGTTGTCCAAGGCAGGTTCGAAGCGCGTAATCACGGGCGGCACGTACTCTGTCACCCACAAGTGTTGGCGCGCTCCGTCTACCTCCAGGATGTAGCCATGCCCGGCGGCTATCGGTGCGGGCAGTTCCCCGCTCCAAAACGGTGCGGTGGGGTTCAAGTCCGTCTCGGTGTATTCATACCAATTCAACTGCGCCTCACCGTCCCAGTCCGTGTAAGTCAATTCCATGCCTGCGCCTCCACCCCGCACCAGCAGCACGTAGTCCACACCTTGCAGGCCATCGTCGACGGCAGTCAGCAGCTCGGAGTTCGTAGTTCCGCTCACTTGAAACTGCGCCCATGCCGCCGCACATCCCAGCAGACCGGCTAGCAACAACAAACATATTTTCTTCATATCCTTCTATAGTATGCTCTCGCAAAAGTACATCTTTCTATTTAAAAACAAAAAAATAGCCGTTTTATTGCCCCCTCATGCGAAGATGTTTTCCAAAACGTGAGCAGATGTTTCCCGGATTGCCAGCAGAAGTTTTTCAACTTATGCGGGGAAAGAGGATGTGTCGAAATGGGACATGGAACACAGAGGACGCTGATTATACAGATTTACACGGATATTCTTACCTTGAATACCATTGACCATCAACTATATTCTTATCCGTGATTATCCGTCCAATCCATGCATTCCGTGCTCTATCCTATCTCGACACACCCCCTTCTGCCTGAAGGAAGGAAAAACTAAGCGCACGAATGGGAAAATATGCGCGAAACTTCCTACATTTGCACCCTATGGAAACGATACTGAAATACTTCCCGCAACTGACGGGGGAGCAACGGCAACAAATGGCCGCGCTGTATGACCTGTACACGGATTGGAACAGCAAAATCAACGTCATATCGCGCAAGGACATCGGAAATTTGTACGAACACCACGTGTTGCACTCGCTGGCCATCGCGCGGCTGGTGCAGTTCACGCCCGGCACCGGGGTGCTCGACGTGGGCACGGGGGGCGGCTTCCCCGGCATCCCGCTGGCTATCCTGTTCCCGGAATCGCAATTCACACTAATCGACTCCATCGGTAAGAAAATCAAGGTGGCTACGGAAGTGGCCCGAGCCATCGGGCTGCACAACGTGGAAGCCAAGCACCTGCGCGTGCAAGACGAAAAAGGGCGATACCAGTTCGTGGTGAGCCGTGCCGTGATGCCGCTGGACGAACTGGCGCGACTGGTGCGCAAGAACATCGCCACCCGGCAGCAAAACGCCCTCCCCAACGGGCTTATCTGCCTGAAAGGAGGCGAACTGCAACACGAAATCGAGGCCTTCAAAAAAACCGCCGAACTGACCGACATCAGCGACTACTTCGAGGAAGAATATTTCAAAGGGAAGAAAATCATATACCTGCCGATGTGACAGGGGCAAGAGGCAAGAGGCAAGGAATAAAAAAACGGGCAAGGCCAACGGCCTTGTGGCACTCAGCGTAGGGCAACGCCCTACGACAGAAAACATACACACCAGCCAATCAACACATTTGCACATCAACACATCAGCACATGAACATCCAAGTTTTCACATTCAATCCTTTCCAGGAGAATACTTACGTGCTATACGATGACAGCCACGAGGCGGCCATCGTGGACGCGGGATGCCTGTTCCCGCACGAACAGGCGGAATTGCAACGTTTCGTGACCGACCAAAATCTGCATGTGGCGCGGGTGCTCAACACGCACCTGCACTTGGATCACCAGTTCGGCAATCGCTTCGTGCACGACACGTGGGGCATCAGCCCCGAGGCACACCGGCAGGACGAGTTTCTCATCACCACCTTCCCTTTGCAGGCACAGGCATTCGGCCTGGGCGGCCAGGCGGGCGAAGCGCAACCATTACGCAGCTACATAGACGACAACGAAGCGATAACCTTCGGCCACACCACGCTCACCGCCCTGCACGTGCCGGGTCATTCGCCCGGCGGGCTGGCCTTCTACTGCGCCGCCGAGGGCGTGTTGCTGAGCGGCGACACGTTATTCTGCGAATCCGTAGGGCGCACCGACCTGGCCGGGGGCGACCACTCCACCCTCCTTCGCTCCATCGCCACCCGCCTGTTCACCCTGCCGCCCGACACCGTGGTGCTGTCCGGGCACGGCGACCGCACCACCATCGGCCACGAACGGCAGCACAATCCCTTCGCACGCCCCGATGCGTTACCTTAATTACAGATGTTGTTACCCTTATCCCCGATGCAAGCACGACATACGGGATAAGTCGTTACCTTTGCGGCGCAAGAGAGGAACGCGAATGACGCAAACAATGAAAATTACCGCAAAAAGCCATCTGCGCAAATCTGCGGCATCTGCGGGAAACACAATCCGTGTAAATCCGTACAATCCCGTGTCATCCGTGTGCCCCTAAAGCCTAAAAATACCCGACCTATGGCAGACGTTATCAAACTCGACTCGGTTGGCCAGTACAACCAGCTCTACGGCATGGAAACCCTCCATCCGCTCGTGGCGGTGGTAGATGCCACCGAAATCTCCCAAGAACCGCCTGCGCACATGGTGCTCAACTACGGCCTGTATGCCCTCTACCTGAAACAGACGAAGTGCGGCGACCTGCGCTATGGCAAGCAGACCTACGACTACCAGGAAGGCACCGTGGTGAGCTTTGCCCCCGGGCAGGTGGTGGAAACACAACGCACCGAAGACATCAAGCCGCTGTGGCAGGCCCTGGTGTTCCACCCCGACCTGATACGGGGCACCTCCCTGGGGCAGAACATCAAGCAATACACCTTCTTCTCCTATGCCTCGAACGAGGCCCTGCACCTGTCCGATGAAGAAAAGGACATTTACCGCGACTGCCTGGCCAAAATCAGGATGGAGCTGACACACCCGGTGGACAAGCACAGCAAGCGCCTCATCGCCCGCAACATCGAACTGCTACTGGACTACTGCATGCGCTTCTACGAACGCCAATTCAACACCCGCAGCCGGGTGAACAAGGACGTACTGGTGAAGTTCGAGGACCTGCTGGACGCCTACTTCCAAAGCGACTTGCCCGAAACACAGGGATTACCCACCGTAAAGTACTTCGCCGACCGCGTGAACCTGTCGGCCAACTACTTCGGCGACCTGGTGAAGAAAGAGACCGGGCGCACGGCGCAGGAATATATACAAAACAAGCTCATCGAGGTAGCCAAGCAGGAAATCCTGGGCTCGAACAAGAGCGTGAGCGAGATAGCCTATCGCCTGGGCTTCCAATACCCGCAGCATTTCACCCGCATCTTCAAAAAGAACGTCGGCCACACCCCTACCGAATACCGGGGCGCACAAGCATAAGGTGCAGCCCGCACAAGCGCCACCAAGGTTATGGAAACGACCCACACGACCATCGACATCAAGACGGTACACGAATGCAACCGCTGCCTGGGCGGCAAGACCTTGCACCCGCAAGCTAGCCTCATCAACCTGGAACGCCCCGGCTGGAAGGGCGTGGCCGTCAAGTTCGAATTTTACGCCATTCTCCTGTTCGAGGACAAAGCGGCAGGCGACGGCTGTTGCTGCGGGCGGCGGTACTACGACTTTGCCTGTGCCACCATGGTATTCCTCACGCCCGGCGAGATGTTCCGCATGAGCAGCACCAACACCCTGCCCGACAAAGGCTGGCTGCTCGCTTTCCACCCCGACCTGCTATGCCGCACCTCGCTGCGCAAGCACATCGACGACTACACCTTCTTCCACTACCGCAAGGAGGAAGCCCTCCACCTGTCGCAACGCGAAACCGCCACCGTCACCGGCTGCCTGCAACACATCGAGGAAGAACTGCACCAGCCCATCGACTCGCACACCGCCACCATCCTGGCACGCCACATCCAACTATTGCTGGACTATTGCACCCGCTACTACGAACGGCAGTTCATCACCCGCGAGAACAAGAACAAAACCCTGCTTAGCAAGATGGAGCACCTGCTCGATGGCTACATCACTGCCGGGCAACTGCAAGGCGGCCACCTGCCCACTGCCGAATGGTGCGCCGGGCAGCTCGGACTGTCCGCCGCCTACTTCGCCGACCTGCTGCGGATGGAGACAGGCAAAACCTTCGCGGAATACTTCCAGTTCAAACGCCTGCACGCAGCCAAGCAGCTGTTGTTGCAGCCCGGCAACACCCCTGCCCGCGTGGCCAACCGCCTGGGCTTCCCCAGCGTGCAATACTTCACCCTGCTGTTCAAGAAACTCTACGGCATCGCCCCCGGCGACTACCGCTGCTCGGTGAACTGAAGGCGCGGATTTCTTTTTACTCACGGATAACACGACTCCCCTCTTGCCCATTAGCCAACTTGTCCGTATCTTCGCAGCACAATTCACCTTTCACATGATGAAACTGACACATATTGCATATCCTCTCTGTATCATCACCTTGCTTGTCGCACTGCTGCCCGCTTGCAGCAACAGGGATGCCTTCGAGGCAATGCGACTCAACGAACAGGACATTTACCTCGGCGTGGGTGACAGCCTGCAATTGGGCTACACCAAGGTGGAAGCCGAGGACGAAAACGCCTCCATCACGTGGAAATCGAGCAACAGCGACGTGGCCACCGTGGATGCCGACGGGCTGGTGGTGGCGCGGACTGAGGGACAGGCCGTCATCACTTCGCACTCGGGGCGCGACGAAGCCAGTTGCGTGGTGCACGTGGTGACTTACGGTTTCAAGAACGCAGTGCTTTTCGACACCCCTGTGCCGGGACACTTCAAACTCCTGCTATCGGCCACGCCGCCTGCCCAGCCCCCCGCCAACGGACAGCAACAACCCTTGCTGGTGTTCGAACTCGTGTTACCGGCCGACTCCACCAACATCGTAAGCGGGCATTACCCGCTTTCTGCCGGCGAAGACGCGCAGCCGCCCTGCTTCCTGCCCGGCAACCGGGCCGATGGCTCAGGCTCTTGTCTCCTCGGCTCCGCGAAACAGGACACGTTGTTTGTCCACGAAGGGCAATTTGACGTATACTATTCCAAGACCTACCTCATCCACGGCGAACTTACGACCGATGACGAAAGCACGTTCAGCTTCATGTACGAAGGAGTCGTGCCGTCCAAGGAAAAAGGACAGGAAGAGGGGAAAGGTTAAAGGAGAAAGGAAAAAGGAAAAAGGAGAAAGTCCAACTGCCCTAACCACTACACAACCTTTTCCCCTCTACACCTTCCTCATATTCTTTCACCTTTATACATTCACCCTTACACTCTCACCCTTATACTTTATACTTTATACTTTATACTTTCACCCTTATACTTTGTACTTTTACCTTTATACTTTCACCTTTATACTTTACACTTTCACCCCATTATTCCCATGGCCGAAAACAGAACTTACACGAAACGCAACACGACGCCCGCACCCATTCCCGCCAACGAATTCGGTAAGCTGCCCCCCCAGGCACCCGAGCTGGAGGAAGCCGTGCTGGGTGCCATCATGCTGGAGACCGATGCCTATTCGCTCGTGTCCGAAATATTGCGTCCCGAATGCTTCTACAAAGTGGCGCACCAGAAGATATACGAAGCCATTATACGCCTGGCCACCAAGCAGGAGCCCATCGACATGCACACGGTGACCGAGCAACTGCGCAAGGACGGCACGATTGACGACGTGGGCGGCCCATATTACATCACCCTGCTCACGGCCAAGGTGTCGTCCGCCGCACACCTGGAGTACCACGCCCGCATCGTGATGCAGAAGTACCTGGCCCGCGAACTGATACGCATTTCCTCGGAAATACAGACCAAGGCCTTCGACGACAAAACCGACGTGGACGACCTCATGGAGGAAGCCGAAGGGATGCTGTTCCAGGTGACGCAGCAAAACCTGAAGAAGGATGCCGTGCAAATATTCCCCGTGGTGGAGGAAGCACGCAACCGCATGATACAGGCAGCCAGCAAGGAAGGGGCGAGCGGCATCGCCAGCGGCTTCCACGCACTGGACAAAATCACCTCGGGCTGGCAACGCTCGGACCTCATCATCATCGCCGCCCGCCCCGCCATGGGCAAGACGGCCTTCGTGCTGTCCATGGCCAAGAACATGGCGGTGGACTACAAAGTGCCCGTGGCGGTGTTCTCGCTCGAAATGTCGAACGTGCAGCTGGTCAACCGCCTCATCATGAACGTGTGCGAGATAGAGGGCGACAAAATCAAGAAGGGCAACCTCAGCCCGGCGGAATGGGACATGTTCGACCGCAAAATCAAGATATTGGAAGACGCGCCCATCTACGTGGACGACACGCCCAGCCTCTCGGTGTTCGAGCTACGCAGCAAGGCGCGCCGCCTGGTAAAAGAACACGGCGTGCAATGCATCATAATCGACTACCTGCAGCTGATGAACGCCAGCGGCATGAACTTCGGCAGCCGCGAGCAGGAGGTGAGCATGATATCGCGGTCGCTCAAGGGGCTGGCCAAGGAGCTGGACATCCCTATCATCGCCCTGTCGCAGCTCAACCGTGGCGTGGAGGGGCGCACCGGCATCGAAGGCAAACGGCCGCAACTGTCGGACTTGCGCGAATCCGGAGCCATCGAGCAGGATGCCGACATGGTGTGCTTCATCCACCGCCCGGAATACTACCACATCACGGAGGATGGCGAGGGCAACTCGCTCGTGGGGCTGGCCGAAATCATCGTGGCCAAGCACCGCAACGGGGCCACCGACACCATCCGCCTGCGCTTCAAAAACATCTACACGCGCTTTGCCAACCTGGACGATGTGGACGACGACCCCATGGCGGGAAGTGCCAACTACCAGTCGTTCACCTCCAAAATCAACGGCGACCAATCCCCCACCCCGCCGCCCCCGCCCGGCGGAAACCCCTTCGGTGGCATACTGCCCGGCGGTGCGCCGTATTAGCATGAGGGGCAAAGAACAGCAAAAGGGCTTCGGAACACATCCGAAGCCCTTTTCTTGTTTCATTCCGTCAGCACCCGCTCCAGTTCTGCCAAGTCCTCCACAATGCAGTCCGCCCCGGCATCGGCCAGTTCCTCGCGCGAGCCGTAGCCGTAGAGTACGCCGATGGCCGCCAGACCGTTGGCGTGTGCACCCGCAATGTCGTAACGGCGGTCGCCCACCATCACCGCCTGTGCCGGGTCGATGGCGGGGCACGAGGCCAGCACGTGGCGTATCACCTGTGCCTTGTCGGAGCGGCGCAGGTCGGGCGTGTCGCCGCCCACGAAGTCGAAGTGGCCGATGAGGCCGAAGTGTTCCAATATCCGGCGAGCCAGCGGCTCGGGCTTGGAGGTAGCCACGTAGAGGTGCTTCCCAGCCTGGCGCAGGCGGGCGAGCAGGTCGTCCATGCCGGCATACGGCACGTTCTCGTACATGCCCCGCGCCAGGTAATACTCCTCGTAGGCCTGGTGCGCCTCAGCCATCTGGCCGGGTGCGAGGCCGTACAGGTCGCGGAACGACTGCTGCAACGGCGGCCCAATGAAAGGCGTGAGCGTGCGGATGTCCGCCACCTCGATACCGAAGTGCCGCAGCGCGTGCTGCACCGCCGAACAGATGCCCACCATGGGGTCGGACAGCGTGCCGTCCAGGTCGAAGAGGATGTGTTGCATATATGTGTGTAGCGAGTAGCGGGCAGGGGCTTCCCCCCTGGTTGCCCGCCTTTATTTATATATATGTTCCAATGTATCTGCGTCCATCCGCGCAATCTGCGGCAGCGGCAGCGGGCGCAAAGGTACGAAATATTTCCCCATCCACGCAGCAAGTCGTCTGTTTATCAGCATGAAGTTCCGTATCCGTAAGCACAAAGTTCCGCATTTGTCAGCATGAAGTTATCGTCCCACCAAGGTGGAACACCTGTACCACCCAGGTGGGACGACTGTACCACCCGGGTGAGACACCTGTACCACCCGGGTGGGACGATAACTTTCCGCTCATTCATACACGACTTTCCTATAGCCCGCGCACGACTTTCCTATAGCCCGCGCACGACTTTCCTATAGCCCGCGCACGACTTTCCCGTAACCCGTACACGACTTTCTCAGTATTTTCTTACTTTTGCAATCCGATTTGTGGAGGCGTGTTTCCCGGTTTCCCGCAGATTACGCAGATTGCCGCAGTGTTGTTTCCCGCAGATTACGCAGATAGACGCAGATAGGTTTGTGATGCTGCGTTCTTCATCTGCGGCAATCTGCGTAATCTGCGGGAAACAGAAATGCGGGAAACAGAAATGCGGGAAACAAAACTGCGGGGAACACAAGAAATCACAACACGAACATGTTATATCCCGAACACATAGAAGAGAAAATCGACTTCACGTCCGTGCGCGAGTTGCTGAAACAGCGTTGCATCAGCGATTTGGGGCGCGAGCGGGTGGACGCGGTGCATTTCTCCACCGATTACGAAGAGGTGAGCGGCTGGCTGGACGAGACGGACGAACTGCTCCGCCTGATGACGACCGACAGCGAGGAGTTGCCCGTGGGGGGCTTTTACGACATCCGCGAGTCGCTGCGGCGGGTGCGCGTGGTGGGGCTGTACCTGGACGAGGGCGAGGTGCACGACTTGCGCCGCTCGCTGGAGGCGGTGATGCGGCTGGCGGCCTACATCGCCCGGCACGAACGCGAGCAGTACCCGCGCCTGCACGACCTGCTGGTGGACCTGGAAGACTTCCCCCTCATCGTGCGCCGCATCGACGGGATGCTGGACAAGTTCGGCCAGATGAAGGACAACGCCTCGCCCGAGCTGGCACGCATCCGCCGCGAGATGGTGCAGGTGCAGGGAGGCGTGTCGCGCCTGCTGGCGGCCATCCTGCGGCAGGCGCAGGCCGACGGCTACGTGGACAAGGACGCTTCGCCCGCCTTGCGCGAGGGGCGGCTGGTCATCCCCGTGTCGCCCGCCTACAAGCGCAAGATCGGCGGCATCGTGCACGACGAGTCGGCCACGGGCAAGACGGTGTACATCGAGCCGCAGCAGGTGGTGGAAGCCAACAACCGCGTGCGCGAACTGGAGAACGAGGAGCGGCGCGAAATCATCCGCATCCTGGTGGCGTTCACCGACTTCGTGCGCCCGTACAGCGAAGCCGTCTTCGCCTCGCAAGACTTCCTCGCCACCATCGACTTCCTACGGGCCAAGGCATTGCTGGCATCGGAACTGAACGCCATCCGCCCCCGCCTGGAACCCGTGTGCCAGATGGACTGGGTGCGGGCGATGCACCCGCTGCTCTATCTTTCCTTGAAAAAACAGGGGAAGGACATCGTGCCGCTCGACATCCGCCTGGACGAACGGCAACGCATCCTGCTCATCTCCGGACCCAACGCCGGGGGCAAGTCCGTGTGCCTCAAGACGGTCGTCCTGCTGCAATACATGCTGCAATGCGGCCTGCTCATCCCGCTGCACGACAGCAGCTCGGCGGGCATCTTCGAACGCATCTTCATCGATATCGGCGACGAGCAGTCCATCGAGAACGACCTCTCCACCTACAGCTCGCACCTGCTCAACATGAAGTATTTCATCCGCCACAGCAACGCCCGCACGCTGCTGCTCATCGACGAGTTCGGCACGGGCACCGAGCCGCAGATAGGGGGCGCGATAGCCGAAGCCACGCTCGAACGCTTCAACCGCAACGGCGCGTTCGGGGTCATCACCACGCACTACACCAACCTGAAGCACTACGCCGAGGATGCCGAGGGCATCGTCAACGGGGCGATGCTCTACGACCGCCAGCAGCTGCGCCCGCTGTTCCGCCTGGAGATAGGGCGGCCCGGCAGCTCGTTTGCCGTGGAAATCGCCCGCAAGATAGGCCTGCCCGAGGACCTCATCGCCGAGGCCGCCGCCAAGGTGGGAGCGGAACACCTGGACTACGACAAGCACCTGCAGGACATCGTGCGCGACAAGCGGTATTGGGAAAACAAACGCCAACAGATACGCGTGAAGGAAAAACGCCTGCAAGAGGTGCTGGACAAATACGAGACCGAGCTGGACGAAGTGAACCGCCGCCGCAAGGAGATACTTTCGCAGGCCAAGGCCGACGCGCAGGCCCTGCTCACCGAAGCCAACGCCCGCATCGAGGGCACGATACGCCAAATCCGGGAAGCCGATGCCGAGAAGGAGCGCACCCTCACGGCACGCAAGGCGTTGGAGGCATTCAAGGCGCAGGTGGCGCAGAGCGAGGGGGGAAGCGAAGCCATGCCCTTCCCCGCCCGCCTGCTGAAGAAGAAGGAGCGCAAGACGGACCGCCCGTCACGACCCGCCGCCCAGCAACCCGACCGCCCGCTGGCCGCAGGCGACCACGTGCGGCTGAAAGGACAGACCGCCGTGGGCACGGTGATGGGCATACAGGGACGGCAGGCCACCGTGGCGTTCGGCCAACTGAAGTCCACCGTGAGCCTCAACAAGCTGGAGCGGGTGAGCAACACGCAGATGAAGAAGGAGACGCGCCGCTACGAGGGCCTGGGGCCGGCGGTAAGCGACGAGGTGCGCCAGCGCAAGCTCACCTTCAAGGGCGACATCGACGTGCGGGGCATGCGGGGCGACGAGGCGTTGCAGGCCGTAACCTACTTCATCGACGACGCCATTATGGTGGGAACCGCCGAGGTGCGCATCCTGCACGGCACGGGCAACGGCATCCTGCGCCAGCTCATCCGCCAATACCTGGCCACCGTGCCCGGCGTGAAGCGTTTCCACGACGAACACATCCAGCTGGGCGGCGCAGGCATCACGGTCGTGGAACTGGAGTGAGGGAAGGGACGAGAGGTAAGAGGTAAGAGGTAAGAGGCAAGAGGTGAGGAGTAAGAAAGCCAGATGTAAAGGCGAAAAATCTTTCGCCCTCCATGCAAGGCCAACGGCCTTGTGGCGTTCAGCACAGGGCATCGCCCTACGGCAGAGTGAGCTATCTGCGCTTATCTGCGGGGACCAAGCAGCCGGATTTGCTCTATGGGAGAACAAAATTCGCCCGGAATTGCTCTGCGGGAGAGCAAATATCGCTATCTTTGCCTCGGCAAATGACGTGGATATGGATAAACTGCAAGAACACTTTAGCAAACTGCTTCGGGAAACGGATACCCGCTTCCACCGCTACATGTACGACCGCATCAACTGGCATAACCGCATGATAGGCCTTACCGGGCCACGCGGGGTGGGGAAAACAACGCTCGTGCTACAATATATAAAGGAATCACTGAGGCGCGAGGATGCCCTTTACGTGACGGCGGAGGATTTCTACTTCGCTTCCCACCGCTTGACGGACTTGGCCGATGCTTTTGCCAAAGCGGGAGGTAAGCACTTGTTTGTCGATGAAATACACAAGTACAAAGACTGGTCGAAGGAGCTGAAGCTGATTTACGATTATCACCCCGAGCTGCAAGTGGTGTTCACCGGCTCGTCGGTGCTGGACATCAACAAAGGGGCATCCGACCTCAGCCGCCGCGCGGTGATGTACCACATGCAGGGGCTTTCGTTCCGCGAATACCTCAAACTGTTCAAAGGCATAGACATCGCCCGCTACGACTTGGCGGACATCCTCCACCACCGGGTCGAGGTGGCCGATGGCTTCCGCCCGTTGCCCCATTTTGCCGCTTACCTGCGGCAAGGCTATTATCCCTTTGCCCTGGAGGATGACTTTGACACCCGCCTGCGGCAGATTATCAACCAGACACTCGAATCGGACATTCCGCAATACGCGGGCATCAACGCCGCCACCGGGCGCAAGCTGAAGCAGCTGCTGGCCATCATCGCCAGGAGCGTGCCGTTCAAGCCCAACGTCAGCAGCATAGCCGCCATGTTGTCGTCCAGCCGCAACAGCATCGCCGACTATTGCCTTTACATCGAGGAGGCTGGCTTCATCATGCAGCTGCGCGATGCCACCGGCGGCATACGCGGGCTGGGCAAGGTGGATAAAATCTATCTGGACAACCCCAACTTGGTATACGCCTTAGGCAAGGCCGACGCGGACACGGGCAACGTGCGCGAAACGTTTTTCCTCAATCAGATACGGGTAAACCATGACGTGCTTTCCTCGCCCGTCAGCGATTTCCTGGTGGAGGGCATGACCTTCGAAGTGGGAGGACGCAACAAGAAACAAAAGCAACTGCAAGGCGTACCCGACGGCTATGTGGTGAAGGACGACATCGAAGCAGGCTATATGAACGTGGTGCCGCTGTGGCAATTGGGACTGACGTATTAAAAATGGGACATATGAAACATATGAAAAAGCATTTCTTACCCCTGCTACTCCTCCTGCCGCTGGCGGCGGGGGCGCAGGAAGAAGTCGCCGCCCGCGCGGAGCAGGGCAGGCTGTCGGTGGGTGTGACGGTCGCGCCGGAGTATTCATCCCGCTTCGCGCATGCCCTGGACGTGTACGGGGAAAACATTTGGGAATTGACGGGCAAGGACGAGCGGGGCAAGGCATCGTTCCGCGCCGGGCTGTCGTTGGACTACGAACTGCTGCCGTGGCTGTCGTTCGAAACCGGGATGCTGTATGCAGGCAAGGGCTACCATAGCGGAGAAATCCTATTGCGCACAGACGAAAACGACGCGGACGGGAGCTATGGCCGTGCCAGGCTGAACTTCCACTACCTGAGCGTGCCGCTCAAGGCGAAGTTCCTCGTGCTGAAGGGCGATTATCCACTGTTTGTCACGACAGGTTTCTCGCCCGACTTCTTCCTGGGGCGCAATGTAAAGCTCGATGGCGAACGGATTGCCTACTACGAGGATGGCGGCGTGAAGTTCCGCGCCGTGAACCTGTGCGGGCTGGTAGGCGTGGGCACGCGCCACGACTTCACCCCTACCCTCCGCCTCGAAGCCGAATTGGGCTTCAAAAGCTCCATGATGCCCATGAACGACGAGCCGTTGCGCCGCAACCTGTACTCGCTCGGCCTGGACGTAAGGTTGTATTATAAAGTGGGAGGCAAGAAGTAAGAGGCAAGAGGTAAGAGGCAAGAAGTAAGAAGAAGGAGTAAAAGGCAGGTATCTATCTGCGTTTATCTGCGCAATCTGCGGGAAACAAGAAATAAGAAATCGGAAATCATTTCCCCCACAGCCTCTCATATCCCCAGAAGTCCAGCCCGTGCCTGCGGGCTTGTCCCCGCCGCACAAACCCGTTCTGCTCGTACAGGCGGATGGCCGCCGGGTTGTCCGTTCCCACCCACAGGCGGATACCATCATATCCCTGGCGGCGACAGGCGGCGGACACCTTTTGCAACAGCCACGTGGCGATGCCCCGCCCCTGTTGTTCGGGCAATACACCCAAGCGGCTCAGATAGCAGGGGTTTGCGCTTTGCCACGGCAGGCCTTCATCTCCATCCTCACCGGCCTCTACGGAGGCCACGCCCACAATGCGGTACCGCTTGTCCGTCACCAGGTACAACGCCCCGCGGTCGATGTCAGCCTCGGCCGTGTCGCGGTTAGGATAACCGGCGTGCCACGTGCATCCCGGCGTGCCGACGAGGCGTTGGTACAACTTCAATATCTCGGGCGTGTCGCTCCGCTTGGCGAGGGAAAAGAGGTAGTCCATCTTATACATATATAATATAGGGCGCAAAGATAGACATTTCGTGGCACACCGAAACACAAGAGAGTGTATCGAAATGGAGCTTAAACCTAAACCGGTCATTAGGCTTTGCTTGATTTCTGCTCTTGTGGCGAGCGGTTTTTGACGGCTTTTCTCGAAGGCATAGCGGGCTATGTCGAGAAAAAAGGCGGCAAAAAAACGCCGTCACAAGACGGAAGCAGGCAAAGGTATTCACGAATGGTCTAATGGCCGATTTGGGTTAAAACACAGACGACACCGTATTAAACGAATTTGCACGGATATTTTACCTTGAAGTTGATTCCTATCCGCGATCATCCGTCCATTCCGCATGCCAAGCCACCATTATCCGCGCACGCACTGTGCCAATTCCGAGAAATATCGTACATTTGCACTCGTAATTCATTCCTTATGAGCCGCACTCCCGAACAATACGACCAAGTCATCGCCAGTTGCCGGGGCATCTTCGCCAAGAAGCTGCACGACTACGGTGCCTCGTGGCGCATCATGCGTCCGCAATCGGTTACCGACCAATTGTTTATAAAGGCCAACCGCATCCGCACGCTGGAGACGAAGGGTGATGCCCGGGTGGACGAAGGCATCCGTTCGGAACTGATGGCCATTGTGAATTACGGCATCGTGGGCCTGATACAGCTGGAGATGGGCTATGCCGACCTGGCCGACCTCACGGCAGACGAGGCCTTGGAACGCTACGACCATTACGCCGCCGCCGCCAAGCAGCTGATGATGGACAAGAACCACGACTACGACGAGGCCTGGCGGCTGATGCGCATGGAGTCGTACACGGACCTCATCCTGATGAAGCTGTACCGCACCAAACAAATCGAGGCGCACGACGGGCGCACGCTCATCTCCGAAGGCATCGATGCCAATTATTACGACATGATTAACTACGCGGCGTTCGGCCTCATCAAGCTGGACGAGGCCGCCGCGCAAGCGAACCCCTAACTCCCTCCTGCGATGACAAGCAACTACACCTCCAACCGCCCCCACACCACCCCGGTGAAGCCCTGGCTGAAAGCCGTACTCACCGTGTGCCGCCTCCTTTTCGGGGCCGTGTTCATCTTCTCCGGCTTCGTGAAAGCCATCGACCCGCTCGGTTCCACCTACAAGATACAGGATTACCTCACGGCGTTCGGGGGCTTCTTCGAGCATTTCCTGCCACTGGCTCTGCCCGCCGCCGTGGCACTTTCCACCATCGAGCTGCTCATCGGCCTTTCCCTCTTTTTCAACATCCGGGCGAGGCTGGGCGCGTGGGGCGGGCTGCTTTTCATGCTGGTGATGACACCCCTGACCCTCTACATCGCCATTGCCAACCCCGTGAGCGACTGCGGCTGCTTCGGCGATGCCGTGAAGCTGAGCAACACGGCCACCTTCCTCAAAAACATCGTGTTGCTGGCCGTCGTGCTGGTATTGTTCTTCAACCGCAAACGGATGTACCCCGTCTTCGCCCCCGGCATGGAATGGGGCGTGCTGCTGCTGTTCGCCGTTGCGGGGGTAGGGCTTTCGGTGCATTGCTACCGCCACCTGCCGTTCATCGACTTCCGGCCTTACAAGGTGGGTGCCAACATCCCCGAAGGCATGACCGTGCCCGAGGGTGCGCCGCAGGACGAATACGCCATCACCTTCATTTACGAAAAGGACGGCGTGCAGCAGGAATTCACGTTGGACAATTATCCGAAAAACGACACTACCTGGACTTTCGTAGACCAACGTTCCACGCTGATAAAGAAGGGTTACGAACCACCCATCCACGACTTTGTGATAGAGGACGAGGAATGGAATGACATCACGGACGACGTGCTGGCCTACGAAGGGCAGACGTACCTGGTGGTGGCCTACGACCTGAAACTGGCCGACGAGGGGGCGATGGTACAGGTGCAACGGCTGTACAACCGCTGCGTGCTGTCCCGCGACACGCGGTGCTACGTGCTCACGGCCTCCACGGATGAGGACATCGAGCAGCTGCGCCAACGCACGGGCGTGACCTACCCCTTCTGCAAGATGGATCCCATCACGCTGAAGACCATCATCCGCTCCAACCCCGGCATCGTGCTGATACAAGGCGGCACCGTGCAGGCCAAATGGGCGTGGAGAGACTTTTTCAATGATTAACGATTAGTGATTAGTGATTAACGCCCACTTGTAGCTCGTAGCTTGTAGCTTGTAGCTCGTAACTCGTAACCAACTAAACAATAAATAAAATGAGAAAGAACATTGTTGCAGGAAACTGGAAAATGAACAAGACGCTGGACGAAGGTCTGGCGTTGGCAAAGGACGTGAACGAACTGCTGAAAGGCACCGACCTGAAATGCGATGTCATTTTGGGCACGCCGTTCATCCACCTGGCAAGCGTGGCCAAAGTGGTCGACCCGTCCAAGATTGCTATCTCGGCACAGAACTGCGCCGACAAGGAAGCCGGAGCCTACACCGGCGAAGTAAGTGCCGCCATGGTGAAGTCCACCGGCGCATCGTATGTCATCCTGGGTCACTCCGAACGCCGCGCCTACTACCACGAAACGCCCGAAATACTGAAAACGAAGGTACAGTTGGCGTTGAAGAACGGTCTGAAAGTCATCTTCTGCGTGGGTGAAGTGCTGGAAGAACGCGAACAGGGCGTATACTTCGACGTAGTGAAGGCGCAAATCGAGTCATCGCTCTTCGAACTCACCGCCGACGAATTTGCCCACATCGTGCTGGCCTACGAACCCGTATGGGCCATCGGCACGGGCAAGACCGCCACGCCCGCCCAGGCGCAGGAAATGCACGCATTCATCCGCAAGACGGTGGCCGACAAATACGGCGCGGAAGTGGCCGACAACACCACTATCCTCTACGGCGGCAGTGCCAACCCGGGCAACGCCAAGGAGCTCTTCGCCAACCCCGACGTGGACGGTGGCCTGATAGGCGGTGCTTCACTGAAACCCAACGACTTCAAGGCCGTTATCGACGCGTTCAACTAACGGACAACGCAAGGACGAGAAAGTTATTCTCTCCGTCCTCGCCGCATTCCAAATACACAAAAGGCCGCCCCGCACACATAGGGGCGACCTTTTGTTTTTCATTGCCTGCCAAAGTTCCTCAACACCTCATTCACATCCTCCCAATCCCAACCTATCGGCCAGATACTCGATGATTTTCGGATAAAGCTGGCGGTGATAGGGTCTTGCCACCGACGTGTTGTGCCATAACAGACAGACATCGCCGCCACACCGGGCCGTTTGCACCAGCAACTCCGCCACATAACCAAAGGCCGTCTCCTCGTCCAGGCCCATGTACTGTTCGCCGTCCAGCGTGCCGTCCATCACGGTGAGCGGGTGCAACACCAGGCCGGTCACCTGTCGGGTGGCTGGGTTTATCCACCGCACCGCCCGGCACGTGCCCAGGCGGAAACCCGCTACGTCGGCATACCCCAGGGTGAAGTCGTGCCCGATGCCCGCATCGAGCAAGGCCTGCATGTGTTCCGGCTCACGGGTGTCCAGGTAATGATGGCGGTTGCACGCAATGCTCCCGCCCCACGCCACTTCCAGCAACGCCTTTTCACGTGCCACCAGCTCGGGCCGCCTGCCCGCCTCGTAGCTGGCGTGCAGCCCCACCATCGCACCGCTCTCGCGCAGCAGGCGGAACAGCCGCCGGAAGTCCCCTCCCCGCACGTGCGAATGCGGCTGGTCCTCGCGGCTGTCGCCTCCGCCCGGCTTCACGAAAAAGAGCACCTCGCGCCGCACCGCATCAATCCGCCCGTCCTGCTCCAACAACCACGGAAACGTGTACCACGGGTCGCTCTCCAGCCGCCCCACATACGTGCGGACGGCCTGCCACACCTCCTCCGGACGATGCCGCAACAACGCCCCCGCCACGCCCCGCAGGCGGCGGTAGTGCGCCAAAGAGTCCACGTCGTGCGTGAGGTACACCCGCCGGATGCCCGCCAGCGGCTCGTCAACCTCCACACCCGCCTGCCGCAGCCATCCGCGCAACAGGATGCCATACTCGTCCACCACCGGCCGGTGGATGAAACCGCCCCGTGCCGGCACCGACTCGCGCCCCGGGAAACGCCCGTGAACGTCGCGCACGCCGCGCCGCACCATCTCTTCGTAACGGCTCAACAGGAAATAGGCACTCGCCACCAGGTCGGCATACACCACCAACGTGCCACCCACCTGCTCCGCCCGTGGCTCGCCGAACAGGAACGGCACCCCCTCCCAGGCGGGCAACGGCAGGGCGGGCAACGAAGCCACCGTGCCATACACCCCGTCCCGGAAGAAACCGGACGGCACCATCACCACCCGGTACCGCCCCCATTGCGCGGCATCCGAGGTGTAGCCCACCAGCGGGCGGCAAGCCCCGGCAGACTCGCCCAAGAGGAATTGTATGATGTAATCAATGGGAGACATGATGATTAATGTGCTAATGGGATGATGTGCTAATGTGCCAATGGGATGATGGATGTCCGCGTGTTGCCAAATACCTTGCCGCCTCGCCCCTACCCTCCTGCCTTCCGCCCGCAAACGGGGCAAAGGCCCTTCACCATATAATTGATGGTATCGATAACGTAGCCCTCGGGCAGGGAGGCCACAGGTATCTTGATGTTGTCCAGGCAGAAGGTGCGGTGGCATCTTTCGCAGAAGAAATGGATGTGGCGGTCGCCCACGCGGCACACATCGGACGTGCTGCGGCACAGCTCGTACTTCACCGACCCGCTGCCGTCCTCGAAGGCATGCACGACGTGGTGCTCCAGCAGCAGGGCGAGCGTGCGCGAAATGGTGGACTTGTCCAGCGTGCCCAACGCCGCCTCCAGCTCGAACAGCGATGCCGGGCTGGTCATCCCTGCCAACTGCTGCACCACCAGGATGCGCGCCGCCGTGGGGCGGATGCCCTTTTGCGCGAGATATGCCTCGCTTTGTTCCGTTGACATATACATATATGATATATAGAATAAATCCCGGGAATGCTGTGCGCACCCTGCGTCCCCCCCACCTCCAAAGACCTCGCAAATATACGTTTTTTTCCCGTCCGTCCATGCACCCATCAACACAATTAAGCCAAAAGATGCACGAAGCACGTTTTTGCTTTTGCCGGTATATGTTTTCCCATTCGTGCGGGAATATTCTACTGCGCACAAAAGGAAAAACATCTCAGCGGAAAAGGGGAAACATGTCCGCTAAAGCGGGAAAAGCTGTACGCGGATTTTAGCACACGAAATGACGGAATGATTGATTAACGGAATATTGAATGATTTATTAACTAAATAACCGATAATGACTATCTGCGTCAATCCGCGTAATCTGCGGGAAACAGTCCTCCGCGTGCTGAGAATTCTACGGAAAAGCCTTACTTTTGCAGCATGGAATTTCCCTTTTTGAACGATTTGAACGACAGCCAGCGCGAGGCGGTGACATACACCGGCGGCCCGTCGCTGGTCATTGCCGGGGCAGGATCGGGCAAAACGCGCGTGCTGACCTACAAGGTGGCCTACCTGCTGCACACGGGCATGCACCCCGCCTCCATCCTGGCCCTCACCTTCACCAACAAGGCCGCCCGCGAGATGAAAACACGCATCGGCCAAATGGTAGGCTACGACACGGCACGCTACCTGTGGATGGGCACGTTCCACTCCATCTTCGCACGCATCCTGCGAACCGAGGCCGAACGCATCGGCTACACGCACCGCTTCACCATATACGACACCGCCGACTCCAAAAGCCTGGTCAAAGCCATCGTCAAGGAAATGCAACTGGACGACAAGGTGTACAAGCCGGGCGTGGTGCTGGGGCGCATCTCATCGGCCAAAAACAGCCTGGTTACCCCGCAGGCCTACGCTGCGGACAGCGGCCTGCAACAAAGCGACCGGCTGGCCAAAGTGCCGATGATGACGGAAATATACACCACGTACTGCGCCCGGTGCAAACAGGCCGACGCAATGGACTTCGACGACCTGCTGTTGCAAACGAACCTGCTCTTCCGCGACCACCCGGACGTGTTGCAAAAATACCAAAGCCTCTTTCAGTACATACTGGTGGACGAATACCAGGATACGAACTTCGCCCAATACCTCATCGTGAAGAAGCTGGCCGAAAGGCACGAGAAGATATGCGTGGTGGGCGACGACGCGCAGAGCATCTACTCTTTTCGGGGAGCGAACATCGACAACATACTCACCTTCAAGAACACCTATCCGTCGGCACGGCTGTTTAAACTGGAACAGAACTACCGCTCCACACAAACCATCGTGAACGCGGCCAACAGCCTCATCGACAAGAATTCGGCGCAGATACGCAAGACCATCTTCTCCCAAAAGGAAAAGGGCGAGCCGCTGAAGGTGACCAACTTGTACACCGACCTGGAGGAGGGCACCTACGTGGCCGACACTATCCGCTCACTGCACCGGCGGCCGGGCTACGGATACGGCGAAGTGGCAGTGCTGTACCGCACCAACTCGCAGTCGCGCGTATTGGAAGAAGCACTCCGCAAGCAGGGACTGCCCTACAAGATATACGGCGGGCTGTCGTTCTACCAACGCAAGGAAATCAAGGACGTGGTGGCCTACTTCCGCCTGATAACCAACCCGAACGACGAAGAGTCGCTCAAACGCGTCATCAACTACCCGGCACGCGGCATCGGCGACACCACGGTGGGCAAGCTGCTGGACTGCGCCCACACGCACGGCGCATCGGCCTGGGACGTGCTGACCGACCCGCTGAAGTACAACCTCCCCGTCAACGCAGGCACAGCGGCGAAGCTGGCGAAGTTCCGCGACCTCATCAACGCCTTGGCCGCACAGGCGGGCACGCTCAACGCCTACGACATGGCGCAAAGCGTCATCAAGGCCACCGGCTTCCTGGCCGACACGCTGCTGGACCGCTCGCCCGAGAGCCTGAGCAAGCAGGACAACGTGCAGGAACTGCTGAAAGCCATCCACGAGTTCTGCGAAAACAAGGCGGCCGCGGGCGAAGACAACGCCTACCTGCCCGACTACCTGGCCGAAATATCCCTGCTCACCGACCAGGACACCGACCAGGCCGACGATGCCGACCGCGTGACGCTGATGACCGTTCATGCGGCCAAGGGGCTGGAATTTAAAGTGGTATTCATCGTGGGCATGGAGGAGGAGTTGTTTCCCTCGGCCTTCTGCATGGAGAACGAGCGCGACCTGGAGGAAGAGCGGCGGCTGTTCTACGTGGCCATCACCCGCGCCGAGGAACGGTGCTTCATCAGCTACGCCCGCCAACGCTTCCGCAACGGCAAGATGAACTTCTCCAATCCCAGCCGCTTTCTCAAAGACATCGACCCGCAATACCTCGACTGCCCGCAAGAGGACTTCCATGAACCGCCCCGCACCATCGGAAGCTGGGACGACGACCTGGACATGGAACGCCTGCGATTCGGCCACGGCAGTTTTTCACCATCAGGGCGACAACCCGCCTTCGTGCCCCCGCCCGCGCCGCCCAAGCGGCTCACCAAGTTGCAACCGGCAGGCGGCAACGCCTCCCCCACCCCGGTGGCCTACGACGGTCTGCCCGTGGGTGCATACGTGCAGCATGCCATCTTCGGCATCGGCAAGGTGATAGAGACCAACGTGGACAACGGCAACGCGAAAGCCGTCATCGACTTCGGCGACCAGGGACAGAAGACGCTGCTGCTCAAATTCGCCAAGCTAAAAGTGCTGAAGTAAGGTTGTTTTTCAGCAGATAACACACACGACAAGCATACATTTATATAATGAACAAAAACACAGCCTCCCTCATGGCAAGCGCAGCCCTTTGCGCCGCCTTGCTTGCCGGATGCACCCGCAGCATCGACACCTTCACCGCCCCCGACGGCACCACCCGCCACGGCCACGAACTCACCCTCACAGCCGGAGAAACCTGGCTACTGCCCGACACGTACACGCACTTCACCCTCACCGGCGAAGCCCGGACGCAACCGGGAGCGGAGGCAGCCCTCTTCTTCCACACCGACACCGCCCGCACCCGGGGCTACGAGATGACCCTGCGGGGCGGCCCCATCGACGGCACACGCAAGACGGGCAGCCTCGCCGCCGTGCGCAACCTGTACCGCCCGCTGGCCGACGACGGTACGTGGTTTCCCTTCGAGATAGCGGTGCGGGGGCAGCGCATCTCCATCAGCATCAACCACACCCTGGTGGTGGACTACACCGAACCGGCCACCCCCTACCGCGCCGATGAATACGCCCGCCGCCTGCTCGGCCGGGGGCGGGTGGCCTTGCGGGGCGTGGCGGGCGAAGTGTCGCTGCGCCACCTGCACATCAACCGCCTCAGCCCGTGGCAGGCTGCGCGAGCCGACACCATCGCGCCTACCGATGAAGCGACCGACCCCATCATCCGCCTGCAACAACGCAACTTCCCCGTCATCGACTACCACGTGCACCTCAAAGGCGGACTGACCAAGGAGCAGGCGCACCGCATGTCCATGAACTACGGCATCAACTATGGTGTGGCCCCCAATGCGGGCGAAGGCGGCGTGGGGCGCATGTTGGCCGACGACCGCGAAGTGTACGAATATTTCAACAAAGTCAAGAACCTGCCTTTCCTGCGGGGCGTGCAGGGCGAGGGACGGCGGTGGACGGCCACCTTCTCGCAAGAAGCCTTGGGCGTGTTCGACTACCTGTTCACCGATGCCATGACCATTGTGGACCACCGGGGACGCTTGTCGCGCATCTACCGTCCCGAGGAAGTGCACTACGACGGCATCACCCGCGAACAGTACATGGATCATCTGGTGGAACAGACGGTTCTGATACTCACCAACGAGCCTGCCGACATTTACGCCAACCCCACCTACCTGCCCGAGGACATGCAGGCGGACTACGCCCGCTACTGGACTGACGAACGCATCGACCGCGTGCTCGACGTGCTGGCGCATCACGGCATCGCCCTCGAAATCAACGCCCGCTACCGCATACCGAGTTTCGACATCATCCGCCGGGCCAAGGAGCGCGGCATCAAGTTCACCTTCGGCACGAACAACGTGGATGCCGACTTCGGACGGCTGGAATACTGCGTGCAGGCCATCGACTCGTGTGGCCTCACCCCCGCCGACATGTGGTTCCCATCCATGAGTACCCGCCGCAGCCGTCCCGTCGTGTTGTACAACGACCTATAAGCCCCAACCGCCCGCGGCAAATAATAACAGGGAACACGCATACCCCCCCGATGGTGCGGGATTGGCTATGCGTGTTCCCTGTTTTATTATATGAATAAAGGAAAGCCTCCCTTCCCTCTTAATCCAGCTTCAGCACGGCGAGGAAAGCCTTTTGCGGCACTTCCACCGAACCTATCTGCTTCATGCGCTTCTTCCCCTTTTTCTGCTTTTCGAGCAACTTGCGCTTACGCGAAATGTCGCCGCCGTAGCACTTGGCCGTCACGTCCTTGCGCACGGCCTTGATGGTTTCGCGGGCGATGATTTTCGCCCCGATGGCGGCCTGCACCGCGATGTCGAACTGCTGGCGGGGAATAAGTTCCTTCAGCTTCTCGCACATGCGGCGGCCCAGCGGTACGGCGTTGTCGAAGTGGATGAGCGACGAAAGCGCGTCCACCGGCTCGCCGTTGAGCAGGATGTCGAGCTTGATGAGACGCGAGGCGCGGTAGCCGTTCATGTGGTAATCGAACGAGGCATAGCCCTTCGAGATGCTCTTCAGCTTGTCGTAGAAGTCGAACACGATTTCACCCAGCGGCATGTCGAACAGCAGCTCCATGCGGTTGCCCGAGATGTATTCCTGCTTCACCAGCTCGCCGCGCTTGCCGAGGCACAGCGTCATGATGGGGCCGATGTAGTCCGTAC
>CALUML010000020.1 GCA_944321745.1 uncultured Bacteroidales bacterium | reverse complement strand
ATCTCCATGAAAACCTCCAACACGGTGTTCATGGTACATGCCGTGCGCCAGTTGGTGGATGCCATGGAGCGGGATGGGATGGCCTATCCCCTGCACTTGGGCGTGACCGAAGCGGGCGAAGGCGAGGACGGACGCATCAAGTCGGCTGCCGGCATCGGGGCACTCCTGGCCGACGGCATCGGCGACACCATCCGCGTGTCGCTGAGCGAGGACCCGGAATGCGAAATACCCGTGGCGCGCCTCCTGGCCGACTATGTACAGGACCGCACCGGCCATCAGCTTATCCGCGCGGCGGCACACATGGCCTACAACCCCTATGAATGTGAACGGCGGGAGACCGCAGCAACTGGCAACATCGGTGGTCGGCAGGTGCCGGTGGTGATAGCCTCCACGGACGATGCCACCGTGCAAGCCGACTACTACCTGCTCGATGGCCGCACCCTGTGCGACCAGGCGGGCAACCGCTACCCCATCCACACCCGCCTTGACGCGGACAAGCTGAAAGATGCTGCCCCGCAACCCGCATTCCTGCGCCTGAGCTATCCCGAACTAAGCCCGGAGCTGCTGGCCGTGCTCTACCGCAACCCGCACATCGTGGTGCTGCTCGACACCGACCACCGCAACGGCGTGGGCGAGCAGAGGGCCTTTTTCCACACCCTGTTGAACGCCGGATGCAAGAACCCGGTCATCCCCTGCCGCCGCTACCGCGAAAGCGACCTGCAAAGCCTGCAAGTGAAGGCGGCCTGCGACCTCGGCGTGCTGTTCATCGACGGCTTCGGCGACGGCATCCTGATAGAAAACGCCGGCAACGCCGTCTCCGCCCGCGACATCAGCTCGCTGGCCTACGGCATCCTGCAAGCCACGCGGGTGCGCACCACCAAGACGGAGTATATCTCCTGCCCGGGCTGCGGACGCACACTGTTCGACCTGCAACGGGCCGTGGCCCGCGTGAAGGAAAAGACCGCCCACCTGGCCGGGCTGAAGATTGCCGTCATGGGCTGCATCGTCAACGGCCCGGGCGAAATGGCCGATGCCGACTACGGCTATGTGGGTGCGGGGCGCGGCAAAGTGAGCCTCTACAAGAAGAAAACCTGCATCGAGCGCAACATCCCCGAAGAAGAAGCCGTGGACAAGCTCCTGGCGTTGATAGAGCGGGAAGAGGGGAAATAGCTTCTGATAACAAACACTATTTGCCGTAGTCCGTTGCAGGGCAAACAAAAGAAAGGCATCGTGGCGCACGCCACGATGCCTTTCTCTTGTTTCCGGGGATGCCTCTCCCTATTCCGGCAGCATCACCACTTCGAGCACGTTGCCCTGCGCCACTATCTGCCGCAGCATGTCCTGCACGGCTTCGGCGGTGATGGCGTTCACGGCTTCCTCGTAGCCGTTCACCCGGTCGATGCCGTCGCGGTAGTAGCTCACCAGGGCGCGTTGCCACCAGCCGTTCTGCTCCAGGTCTTCGGCATGCTGCTTCAGGTAGTTCTCCTTCACCTTGGCCAGGTCGTCTGCGCGGGGGCCTTCGGCCACAATCTTGTCCACCTCGGCGTGGATGATGTCCATCAGTCTGGCCTGCTTGTCGGGGTCGGTGTCGAACTGCATGAGCAGGCGGGCGTATTCCACGGGCTGTACCAGTAGTTGCCCGGCCACGCCCACGCCGTAGGAGCCGCCTTCCTTCTCGCGGATGCTTTCCAGGTAGCGCATGTCGAGCACGTCGGCGGCGGCACCCAGCAACATGCTGTTGCGCAGGTTATAGGGCATGTCCGCCGTGTAGAGGATGAAGTTGGAGGCCTTCTTCACCTCCATGCTGCGGCGGAAGTAGTTGTCCACCTTGCCTTTCGGGGTGCGTGTGCCGCGGTCGATGAACTCTTCCGTCTTCTTGCTCCCGGTGAGGCCGCCCAGGTAGGTGGCGATGGCCGTGCGGGTGGCTTCGTCCTGCGGGTCGATGTTGCCCGTGAAGATGAACGTGAAGTCGGCGGGCAGGGCGAAGCGTTGCTTGTAGATGGCCAGTGCCTTGTCCTGGTCCATCCGCTCGATGGTGGCGAGGTCCGCTATCACCGTGCGGGGGCTGTGATCCGATATGTTCAGGTTCACCGAGTCGGAGAAGGCCGCCATGGGGTTCGCGTCGCGGTTGGCCAGCGAGGTGCGCAGCATGTTCATTAGCGCGTTGAAGGCCTCGTCGTCGCGTCGCGGGGCGGTGAAGTACAGGTAGGTGAGCTGCATGAGCGTCTCGAAGTCGGCCACCGAGGAATTGCCGTTCAGCCCTTCTTCATAGCCCCGGATGTAGGCCGACACGCCCGCCTGCTTGCCCGTGAGCAGCTTTTGCAGGTCGATGTTGGAGTAGTCGGCCAGGCCGGTGTACTCGATGATGTCGGTGGAGAAGGCCGCCGAGGGCAGGTCGGCCACGTTGTCTACCATCGACAGGCCGCCGGGGCTGTAGGCCGTCATCAGGATTTCATCTTCCTTGAAGCCGGTGGGTTTCAGGATGACGCGCACGCCGTTGCTCAGCGTCCATTCCGTGGTGCCGAGGGCTTTGTTCTGCTTTTCCTTCTTGATTTTGCCTGCCTTGGGGGCTTGTTCTATCAGAGGTTTGTCCATGTCGTCCTCGGCGCGGCGTGTGAGTTCGGCGGCTTCCACCTCGGCCATTAGGGCCAGCACCTGCTCGTCGGTGGGCAGGGCGGCGGCCTTGCTGTCGGGCGCGGTCATGGACACGATGAGGTTGCGCCCGTCGGCGTGGATGTACTGCTGCGCCAGGGGGTTCACCAGGTCGATGGTGATTTGCGGCAGCATCTGCTGGAGGGTTTCATATTCCCACTCGATGCCCGGTATCGGCTCGTCGGAGAGGAAGTGGCGCACGTATTCGCGCACCAGCCGTCCGTTCTCGCGGTTGTTGCGGTCGTTGTAGGCCGTCTCCATGCTTTTCAGCATGTTGGTCTTGGCCCGTTCCAGCTCGGACACGGTGAAGCCGAAGCGGCGCATCTTCTCGGCCTCGAGCATGAGGGCGCGCAGGCCGTCGGCCTCACGCCCGTCGCGCGGCACGGTGACCATGTAGAAGGCATCCTGCGACTTCACCAGCTCGCCGTAATAGGCGTAGGCTCCCACGAAGGGCGCGTCGGCCTGCATGGCTATCTCCTCGAAGCGGTTGTTGAGCATGGTGGCCACGAGCGAGTGGAGCACCGACATCAGGTAGCCGTTGGCCGAGAGGGCCACCTCGGCGGGCAGCTTGGGGTGCTTGTATTCCAGCTCCAGGCGCGTCACCTGGGCTTCGGGGTCGGTCACCCGCACGATGATGGGCTGTTCGTTGTCGTGGATGGGGTACACGGGCCGTTCGCCGAAGTTGGCGCGGCGCGGGATGTCGGCGAAGACCGTCTTGATTTTCGCCTCGACGGCATCCACGTCCACGTCGCCCACCACGAGCACCGCCTGGAGGTCGGGTCCGTACCATTTGTGGTAGAAGTCGCGCAGCGTCTGGTAGTCGAAGTGCTTGATGACCGCCGTGTCGCCTATCACGTCGCGCACGGCATACTGCGAGCCGGGGTATTTCTGCTCGTTGGCCTTCTTCCACATGCGGCGGTCGGCTCCCTGGCCGGTGCGCCATTCTTCGAGTATCACGCCGCGCTCGGCGTCGATTTCCTCGGGCAGCAGGGAGATGGAGTTGGACCAGTCGTGCAGCACGAGCAGGGCGGAGTCGATCACGCCCTCGCGCACGGTGGGCACGTCGGAGAGGTTGTACACCGTCTCATCGAGCGACGTGTAGGCGTTGATGTTGTAGCCGAACTTCACGCCGATGCTCTCGAAGTAGCTGATGATGCCCTTGCCGGGATAGTGCGTGGTGCCGTTGAAGGCCATGTGCTCCAGGAAGTGCGCCAGGCCGTCCTGGTCGTCGTTTTCCAGGATGGCGCCCACGTTCTGGGCGATGTAGAACTCGGCCCGCTGCTTGGGGTTCTCGTTGTGGCGGATGTAATACGTCAGCCCGTTGTCGAGCTTGCCGTAGCGCACCTGCGGGTCGATGGGCAGGGGCGGCACCTGCTGCTGCGCGCACGCTCCCGCGGCCGCAAAGGCCAGCAGGCCCAGCGCGAGCAACCTTGATTTGAATGTAGTCGTCATAATAATATAGGTATTGGTGAATAAAATGCGGAACTACAACCCGGCAAGTTCATTGCTTGTAGGGAGTGCGATAGTGGGCGTTGGCAAAATCCTTCAGCGTCTGCTCGTTCCATTGCCCCGATTGCCACAGTCTCTCCAGTTCCTCGTCGGCACGTTTGGCATAAAACTCCGAGACGGCATGTTTCAGCGCGTCCAGCTCTTCGTCGCTGCGCACCCCGGCCATCATGTCGAGCATTTCCAATTGGGCTTTGTTGAATACGGTTCGTTCCATCGTAAACAATGAATAAAATTTGAACATCAAATGGATTAACGCACTGCAAACATAAGCATATTTTCCCGAATACCAAGCAGCCCGCCGCACAAATCCGCCCGCTCCCTGCCGCAGGGCGTGCCCGGGAGATGCGGAAGGAAACTTCCGGAGATGCCGAGATATACTTTCCCGGATGCGGTGGAAAACTTCCGAAGATGCTGGGGAATACTTAAAACTAAGACTTAGTTTGTAAAAACCATGACTTAGTTTGTAAAAACTAAGACTTAGTTTTTATAAACTAAGATTTAGTTTGTAACTTTGCAGCGCATCTTAGGAAGAATAGCACGGCATCTGCGGAAGTATTCTCCCGCATCCGGGAAAGTTTCCTTCCGCATCTCCGGGGCAGGGAGTTCATATTCCCCTTCCGGGTACATGCCTTACCTGAGGGTTCATACCCCCCTCCCGGCTCCGCCGTACTCCCCCTACCTTAGGGGGAGAATGAGAAATGCTTTGTTTGACAATAGGTAGCGTAAGTTTTGCGAACGGAGTAATCACTTTATTGGCCGATTGCGAATATTCATGACCATTAACCATTAACCATTCACGACATGGCTTTTTACAAAATGCAAAGCCTCCCCGACATGCGCGGCGAGGACATCAAGACCACTTACCCCCGCATGACAGGCGGGCGGGTGGTGACCACCGACGAACTGGCGGCGCGGGTGAGCGAGGAAAGCACCTTCAGCGCGGGCGAGGTGAAGGGCATACTGGCCTCGGTGTGCAAATACCTGGCCTGGTACATGCGCGACGGCGACCGGGTGAAGGTTGACGGGTTGGGCACCTTCAGCGCGTCGCTGGGCATGGCGGACGACGCCGAGCCCGAGGTGCCGGGCGTGACCCGCCGCAACGCCCGCAGCGTGCGGGTGAGGGGCGTGAACCTGCGGGCGGACAAGCAACTCGTGTACGAGATGAACCGGGGGCTGCGCCTGGAGCGGTCGCCCTACAAGCCGGGACGCTCATCGGCACGCTACACGCCCGAGGAGCGGCTGGCACGGGCCCTGGAGCACCTCGGCACGCACCCTTACCTCACCGTGCGCGACTACCGCGCCCTCACCGGCCTGTGTGCCACCCCCGCCCGCGAGGAGCTGCGCCGCTGGGCCTCCACCCCGGGCAGCGGGCTGCGCACGTCGGGCACGGGCTCGCACCGCGTGTACGTGAAGGAGTGACGGGAGGGAAAAGAAATGGAAAGACCCTCCCGGCCAGGCTCGCGTGTGCCTGCCGGGAGGGTCTCCCGTCTTGCGCCGGATGGGCGTTTATTCATGTAGAATAGTAGAATAAACACATAAACCACGGAGACACGGAGGCAATGGATGGCATCCTCGCTGATGATAGATGCCCCCTCGTCACCTCTGCGTCTCCGTGGTTTATATTTTATCTATGATGTTGTCTATTAGAAATAGAACATCATGTAGAGGGCACCGCCCAGGTTCTCCGTGCCGAAGTAGAATTCCTTCAGGCCTGCGGGCGACACCAGGTCGGTGCGCGTTTCCACCAGGCCGGTGGCCGCGTTGAAGCCTTCGGACTTGCGGTATTCCTGGCTGCCGAACTGCCAGTAGGCGTTCACGTTCACCTCGGCGCCGAGGGCTATCTTCGGGGCGACGAAGAACTCGACTCCCACGTGGCCCAGGAGGCCGGCGTACACGTTGTGGCCCTGGTTGTAGTGCTCCAGCGTGCGGTAGTTGTTCACCCACACATCCTGTTGCCAGGAGGTGGTGGGGCTTTGGTTCACGTCGGTGAGGGCGTTGCCCCAGGCGTAGCTCGTCTTCGTGTTCTGGAAGGCGACCATGGCGTCCACGCCGAACACGCCCTGCACGCGCCGCTTGCCCACGCGCCACTCGGGCCCGATGTTGATGCTCCCGCCGGACACTTTCACCGTGCGGTGGTCGATGAGCTGCGCGTCGCCCGCCACGTCCTGGTCGTGGGGGAGCTGGCTGTACACGTCGTTGCCCACGTAGAGGCGGGTGTGCGTGTTGCGGTTGAGCAGGCCGATGTTGGCACGCAGGCCCATGCGGTCGGTCAGCATGTACTTGGCCATGATGGAGGCCACGGGTCCCTGGAACACGCCGTCCATGGCCGGGGAGCCTTGCAGGCCGTTGTCCATGGCGGTGTTGTTGGTGTTGCCGTTGAAGAAGTTGCCCACGTAGCGCAGCACGGGGGTCACGTCGAAGCCGATGGCGAAGTCGCCCTGCTCGGGGGCGTACACCTTGGCGGCCTTCGCGGCGGCATCGGCCGCCACGTCGCCCTGTTCCTGGGCGCAGAGGCACAAGGGCATGGCAAGCCCGCAGGCTGCCAGCAGGAAGGTTTTCATTGTTTTCATAATCATGTCCTCCCTTTCTTATTAGTTGTTGGGGGTGAAGTCCATCGAGATGTCCGCCATGGTCACCGTGCGCCCATCGAAGCCTTGCGGGGAGACGCTGGCGGTCACGCCGCCCATGGCCGCGTAGATGCCTGTCTGCGCCTCGGCCACGCCGTTCGTGTAGTCGTAATAAGTGTCCTGGAAGGGCATGGCTTCCACCGTAATGTCATAGGTATCCGAAAGGTCGTCGATTGGCAGGTTCACCTGGTATTCGCCCAGCATCCCCGCCGTGGTGCCCATGACCACTACCTCGGGGGCGCCTTGGCGGGTGAAGTACACTTTTACTTGGCGGTTGGCTTGTCCCACGTGGTTGATTATGCCCGAGTTGTCTTCCATCTGCACTTTCACAATGCCTTTCACCACGATGTGGTAGGGGTATTCCTTCGTGCCTTGCACTTCCGAGCCCGTGTAGGCGGTGGGGGGTTGCTTCTTGCCGATGGTGTTGGGCAGGGTCTCGGTGGCCGCGAACGTAATCGGGTTGGTCACCTGGTGGTAGTAGCGCACCGTTTCGAGGCTCTGCGTGCCGTTGGCTTCCACCAGCCTGCCGTAGTCGGCTTCGAAGGGGGCGGGGTTCACTTCCGCGGTTACGCCGTTGAGCGTGGTGTATATCTGCACGGAATACTTGCCGTCGGCATCGGTGCGGGCTTCGTACACCTTCGTGCCCGTGGCACCGGACTGGTACTGGGCGTAATCCACCATCACGTACACCGGCACGTCGGCGGCGGGCTTTTCGTTGTCGCGCACGTACTGGTTGTTGCCGTTGTCCCGATAGCCGGCATCATAGGTGAGGTAACCCTCGATGGTGGTCGTGGGCAGGCTTTCCAACGACAACACGGTTTGCTCCTCCTTGCAGGCGGGGAGCAGCAGGGCGGCGCACAGCACGCCCCACAGGAGATTTGTCTTTCTCATAAGTCTTTTCATTTAAAAATAAACAATAAGATAAATTAACACGCTGCAAACATAGGCAATTTAATCCGTCGAGCCAAACAATCCCCCGGTTATTTCCCTTTTTAATAAAAAACGCCCGCCCTGGCATCTTAACAAGTGATAACGGAATGGCGTGCATCGAACTTTTCTTACTACATTTGCGCCTTGATTTCAATGTAAACGTAATCCTATGCCGCATGTACATTTCATAGCCATCGGCGGGGCGGCCATGCACAGCCTGGCCATCGCCTTGTCGGAGGACCCGGCCTACCGGGTGACGGGGTCGGACGACGAGATATTCGAACCCTCGCGCAGCCGCTTGCAGGCACACGGGTTGCTGCCAGCGGAAACGGGCTGGCATCCCGAGCGGATAGACGGCAGCATCGATGCCGTGGTGGTGGGCATGCACGCCACGGCGGACAACCCGGAGCTGCGCCGTGCCCGTGAACTGGGCCTGCGCATCTACTCGTTCCCCGAATACCTGTATGAACATACGCGCGACAAGAAGCGCGTGGTGGTGGGAGGCAGCCACGGCAAGACCACCACGACGGCCATGATCCTGCACGTGCTGCACCGCGCGGGCATCGAAGCCGACTACATGGTGGGGGCGCAGATAGAGGGGCTGGACAACATGGTGCGCCTGTCGGCCGACGCGCGGGTGGCGGTGTTCGAAGGCGACGAGTACCTCACCTCGCCGCTCGACCCCCGGCCGAAGTTCCACCTGTACAAGCCTCACGTGGCGGTGCTCACGGGCATTGCCTGGGACCACATCAACGTGTTCCCCACGTTCGACCGCTACGTGGAGCAGTTCCGGCGGTTCGCGGAGTTGATTGAGCCGCACGGCTGCCTGATATATTATGAAGGAGATGAAAACCTGCGCCGCATTGCTGCCGGGTTGCGACCGGACATCACCGCGCTGCCTTACGGCACGCCTGCCTACGAGGTGCGCGAGGGGACGACCTGCCTGCTCACCGGGGACGGCGAGGTGGCCTTGCAGGTGTTCGGCGAACACAATTTGCAAAACATCGAAGCGGCGCGGCTGGCGTGCGGGCAACTGGGCGTGGCGGAGGCGGACTTCTACCGCGCCATAGCCAGTTTTGCCGGGGCGAGCAACCGCCTGCAACGGGTGGCGCAGTCGGGCACGTCGGTTGCCTACAAGGACTTCGCCCATTCGCCCTCCAAGCTCCGGGCCACGGTGCAGGCCGTGCGGAAGCAATACCCGGGCAAGCGGCTGGTGGCATGCATGGAGCTGCACACCTTCAGCAGCCTCACGGGCGACTTCCTGCCGCAATACCGGGGCTGCATGGACGGGGCGGACGTGGCTTTCGTGTACTACAACACGGAGGTGGTGCGCCACAAACGCCTGCAAGCCATCACACCGCAGCAGGTGCAGGCGGCCTTCGGCGGCGGCGATCGCCTCACGGTGCAGACCGACCCGCAGGAGCTGCAACGCCGGTTGCGGCAGCTGGACATGCACGACAACACGGCCTTGCTCTTCATGTCGTCGGGCAACTTCTCGGGCATCGACGTGGCGGCATTGGCACAAGAACTGATTAAGGAGTAAACGAGTGGACAAGTAAACGAGTGGACAAGTAAAGAAGACAATACATCAACCCGTTTACTCGTCAACTCGTTTACTCGTCAACTAAACTAAAAATAATGGACAAGCAATCTTTATTGGACGAACGCTATATGCGCATGGCCCGGATATGGGCGGAGAATTCCTACTGCGAACGCCGCAAGGTGGGGGCGTTGCTGGTGAAGGACAAGATGATTATTTCCGACGGATACAACGGCACGCCGTCGGGCTTCGAGAACCAGTGCGAGGACGAGCACAACGTGTCCAAGCCCTACGTGCTCCACGCCGAGGCCAACGCCATCACCAAGGTGGCGCGGTCGGGCAACAGCAGCGACGGAGCCACCCTGTACGTCACCGCCTCGCCCTGCATCGAGTGCGCCAAGCTCATCATCCAGGCGGGCATCAAGCGCGTAGTCTATGGCGAACAGTACCGCATCCTGGACGGGGTGGACCTGCTCCGCCGCGCCGGCATCGAGGTGGTTTATTTAAGTGCGGAAACGCAAAAGCGCGGAAACGCAGAAGCGATTTAGCGGTTGCGCGATCAATCGATTTAGCGATTACGCGATTATTCATTAACCGATTATTCGATTTAGCGATTATTCGATTTAGCGATTATTCGATTTAGCGATTATTCGATTTAGCGATTTTAAAGAATGAAAAAGAACGTATACGCCGCAGCCGCCCTCTTCCTGTGCATCGTGGGCGGCGTGCTGCTGGGCAACATGCTGGCCCGCCGGGCGAATTTGCGGAACAACGCCAACTCCCTCTCCACCCTGGTCAAGGCGTGGGGCAAAGGCAACCGGGTGGACGAACTGCTCCACCTCATCGATGCGCAATATGTGGACACGGTGGACGTGGAGCAGCTCACCGAGGATGCCATCTTCGCCGTGATGGAGGATCTTGACCCGCATTCGGTGTACATCCCGGCAGACGAACTGGAGATGGTCAACAGCGAGCTGGAGGGCAGCTTTAGCGGCATCGGGGTACAGTTCAACATCCAGAACGACACCATCATGGTGGTAGCCGTCATCAGCGGAGGCCCGTCGGAGAAGGTGGGCATCCTGGCAGGCGACCGCGTAGTGGAGGTGAACGACACCGCCTTTGTGGGCGATGCCATCAGCAATGAAAAGGTGATGAAGAAACTGCGCGGCCCCAAGGGCACCCAGGTAAAGCTCGGCATCAAGCGGCACGGCACGCCCGAACTGCTGCACTTCACCGTGACGCGCGGCGACGTGCCGGTCAACTCCGTGGACATCGCCTACATGATTGAACCCGGCGTGGGCTTCATCCGCGTGAGCAAGTTTGCCGCCACCACCTACCAGGAGTTCCTCAACGGGCTGGCCAGCCTGCGTAGCCAAGGGGCGCAGAAGTTCATCGTCGACTTGCGCGAGAACAGCGGCGGCCTGCTCGACCAGGTGGTGATGATGGTAAACGAGTTCCTGCCGCGCGGGCAGATGATAGTCTATTCCGAAGGCAAGGCCTACCCCCGCTTCGACTCGCGCGCCGACGGCAGCGGCAGCTTCATCGGCCAGCCCCTCGTGGTGATCATCGACGAGTTCTCCGCCTCGGCCAGCGAGATATTCGCCGGGGCGATACAGGACAACGACCGGGGTCTCATCGTGGGTCGCCGCTCCTTCGGCAAAGGGCTGGTGCAGCAACAGATGGACCTGTCCGACGGGTCGGCGGTGCGGCTCACCGTGGCCCGCTACTACACTCCCACCGGGCGCAGCATCCAGAAACCTTATGAGCAGGGCAAGGGCGACGAGTACGAAATGGACCTGATGAACCGCTTCATGCACGGCGAGTTCGACAGCCGCGACAGCATCCATTTGGCCGACTCACTGGTGTACCACACCCCTGCCGGGCGCACGGTGTACGGCGGAGGCGGCATTATGCCCGACGTGTTCGTGCCCCGCGACACCACCGACTACACGCCCTATTTCAACCAGGTGCTCAACCACGGTTACACGTACCAGTTCGCCTTCCAATATGCCGACAAGCATCGCGAGCAGCTGAACCAGTACAAGAATTGGGAGGACATGGAACGTTATCTCACGCAAGGCGACATGTTGCGCGAGTTCGTGGCTTATGCCGAAGACAAGGGCGTGAAGCCCGATTGGAAGGAAATAAACCAGTCGCGCCACTTGCTCGAACGCCATCTGGCGGCCTATATCACCCGCAATATTCTGGGCGAGGAGGGCTTCTTCCCCCTCTTCTATAAATACGACCCCACAGTGAAGCGGGCGTTGCAGGAAATGCGCACCAACCCCCTGTTGCAGTGACCGCAGGCCTGCCAGCATACTGCTAAGAAAGGGAATTGGCACACGGGATTTGTCCGGATTTGGTCTCCCGCAGATTTCGCGGATTAGCACAGATAAACCAACGTTTTATCTGCGTTAATCCGCGAAATCTGCGGGAAATTTATTCTGCCAAGTCCCATGTGCCGATTTCATTTTGACACGCTCCCTTGTTTTTTCCTTTCCCACCTCTTGCCCATGCGCCGGGTTTGCACTACCTTTGCCGCCGAAAACAAATCCGGCCGTCCAAGCCGGAACAATGGGGGTGCCTTAATAAATCCGGGCTGAGATCATACCCTTTGAACCCGCCACGTAATGGTGGAAGGGGAATAAGTCACACAATCCTACCGTACTTATTGGTTACACTCATTGGCAAATTGATTGTCTAACCGGGACAAGGGACATCCTTTCCCATAAACGCATGTATTTGTTATGAGTAAATTGAACTGGAAAGCCGCGCTTACCGTGTGCGGCCTGTGCCTGACGGCGCAACACAACCCGGCGTGGGGGCAAACCCGTCCGGACAACGTGTCGAAAGAGGTGGAACTGGAAGAAATCGTCGTGTCGTCCACCCGCATCGGCAACAAGGGGTCGCTGTCCAACTCCAAGGTGGACGGCAGCGAACTGCAAGAGACCAATATGGGCGAGAACCTGCCCTACCTGCTGCAACGTACCCCCTCGCTGGTGGTGACGAGCGACGACGGGCTGGGCATCGGCTATGTGTACTTCCGCGTGAGGGGCACGGACCAAAGCCGCATCAACATGACCATCAACGGTGTGCCGCTCAACGACTCGGAGTCGCAAAGCGTGTTCTGGGTGAACATGACCGACATGGTGGGCAGCATGGGTAGTCTGGACGTGCAGCGCGGCGTGGGTACCTCGACCAACGGCGCGGCGGCCTTCGGCGCGTCGGTCAACATGCAGACGGAAAAGCCCTCGGCACGCCCCTACGCCGAAGTATCGTTCAACGGCGGGTCGTACAACACCTTCCGCGAAAGCGTCAAGGCGGGCACGGGCATCATGAAGGGCGGCTTCGCCATTGATGCGCGCTATTCGAAGGTGAACAGCGACGGCTACATCGACCACGCCTCCAGCGACCTGTACTCCTACTACGCCTCAGCAGCGTGGTATGGGCAGCAGACAATGGTGAAGTTGTTGGCCTTCGGCGGGGCCGAACGCACGGGCATCGGTTGGGACGGCATCAGCCCCGACACGTGGCGCGACAACCCGCGCTACAACGGTGCAGGTGAATACACCGATGCCGATGGCTCGACACAGTACTACGAAAACAACACAGACAACTACCGCCAGCAGCACTTCCAGGCGCACGTGTCGCACATGTTCGACCGCCGCTGGAGCCTCAACGCCGCCCTGCACTACACCAACGGCTACGGCTACAGCGAGCAGGTGAAGACGGATGAAGCCTTCGCCGACTATGGGATGGCTCTGCCCTCCAGCGGCCTCACCGAAGGCAACCTCATCCGCCGCAAGTATCTGGACAACGATTTCTACGGTGCGACATTTGCCGCCAACTACCGCGCCGACCGCCTGCAACTCACCTTGGGCGGGGCGGCCAACAACTACGAGGGGGCGCACTTCGGTGAAATCATCAACGTAGTAGGCATGGATTACGACGGCCCGCTGGGCGAGGAATACTACCGCAACCACGCCGACAAGCTGGATGCCAACGTTTATGCCAAGGCCAACTGGGAAATCGTGAAAGGACTCTCCGTGTATGGCGACCTGCAATACCGCTTCATCCGCTACCGCCTGGACGGCATCAACGACGAGGACATGCAGCCGATGGACATGGGCGACGATTTCCACTTCTTCAACCCCAAGGCGGGCATCACCTACCAAACGGGCGGACACAACATGTACGCCAACTTCGCCACTGCCCACCGCGAACCCACCCGTGACAACTACACCGAAGGCGGCCCCAACGACCACCCCACCTACGAGACCCTCTACGACTACGAAGCGGGCTACAGCTACTCGCACCGCGTGTTCAGCGTGGGCGCGAACCTCTACTACATGGACTACGACAACCAGCTCATCCTCACCGGCAAGCTGAGCGACACCGGCGCCGCCCTCACCCGCAACGTGAAGGACAGCTACCGCATGGGCATCGAGCTGATGGGCGGCGTGCAGATAGGCAAGCACCTGCGCTGGGATGCCAACCTCACCCTGAGCCGCAACAAAATACAGCACTACACCGACTGGGTGGACGACTGGAACGCCGACTGGGACGACCCCGCCGTGGCGGCCAACAGCGGACAGGTGCAGGTGGACTACGGCACGGTTGACATCGCCTTTTCGCCCAATATCACCGCTGGGAGCATTTTCACCTTCGACTGGAACCGCTTCAATGCCGCCCTGCAGACCAACTACGTGGGGGCGCAATACCTGGACAACACGATGAACGCCGCCTCGCAGCTGCCCGCCTATTGCGTGAGCAACCTCAGCCTGGCCTACACGTTGCCCGTCAAGAAGGTGGCTCGCGACATCACGTTCCGTGTGCAGATGAACAACCTCTTCAATGAAAAATACGTGTCCAACGGTTGGTCGTACTCCTACTTCGAAGGGGCGGATGCCAACGGCCAGTTCCTGAAAGAGAACCAGAAGTACGACGTGGGTTACTTCGCCCAAGCCCCCTTCAACATCCACGCGGGCTTCACGCTGAGGTTCTAAGGGTAAAGAAACAAACCGCCAAGAGCGCGAAGGGACGCAAAGAGGAAACATGCTTCTTTGCGTCCCTTTTCATATAAGCAGTTAAGCAATGTGTCCGGGGTGTATGACAAGCGGGAAAAACTCATGCACCCGTAGCCAGCAGCTACTCCGGGTGCACATACCGTCCTTGCCCCTGCGTGATGTTGCCGTACTCGATGGCGTGGGCGGGGCAGCGGTGGATGCAGGCCGTGCATTGCACGCAGGCATCGCCCCATGCGGGTCGCCCGTTTTGCAATGCAATCGTCTGCACGGGGCACACCTTGGCGCACAGCCCGCACGAGGTGCAGGCATCCGTGGCATGGAATTCATTGCGTCCCACCACGAAGCGGCAGAATAGCGGGCGTATCACGCGGCTTTTCAGCCACGGCTTGCTGCCCGTCACGTAGTGCGGGGTGGGGCGGCCGGCGCGGATGTCGGCCAAGATTTCGTCCAGCCGCGCGGGGGCGGTGGCCAGCTTGTCCTGTTTGGTCGCTTCGTCGTCTACGCCGAACCCCTTCATCAGGATGTAGTTGTTCGGCATTTGCAGCGAATACGTCTGCACCAGCCGGATGCCCCGTCCGGCCAACGCCTTTTGCATGATGCGGTCGGTGTAGCCGCAGTTGTCGCCACAGGTGCACAGGGCGTACACCGGCTGGCCGTGGTAATGGTCGAGCCGCAGGCGTGCGATGAATCGCGTGACCAGCACCGCCGGTCCCCACGAGTGCACGGGAAACACGAAAAACACTCGCTCGTCGGCGCGCAGCGGGTAGGCCAAGGCTAGCTCCGGCCGGCGCAATTCGTCGGCCATGGCAATGAGCCGCTCGCCGAACGTCTCCGCTACCTGCCGTGCCGCCCACAGGGAATTGCCCGTGCCTGAAAAGTAGAATACCATAAAGCAATCGATGTTTTGACGGGGCAAAGATACGATTTCCCCGGAACACCTAAGCCAATCCGTCAGCACAACCAAGGCAAAACGTGCGTATATCTTTCATAAGGCATACTATTTTTGCCAGCAGATGTTTCCCCGTTCGTACGGACAAGTTTTCCAATTTGTCCGCACGATTAGGAAAACATCTGCTGGGAAACAGGAAAACATCTGCGCACAATTAGGAAAACATCTGCGCACAAATCAAGAAGCATGTGCTTGCAAAACAGCTGGAAAGAGAATGGAATGGCAAGCGTTTTGCCAAATGCCTTGGCACGTCTTTATCCAGAATACGCTTATAAGCGAGACACGCCCCGTCTCTATGGCGCACCAAGAAGGAGGGTGATATTTTGAGTAAACCCGATTGCTTTGCCCCCGGCTTTCATTATCTTTGCAACCCAATGAGGTGGAAAGGTGAAAGGATAAAGGTGAGAGGGAGCGCAATCCAAGGCCAACGGCCTTATGGCATTCAGCGTAGGGCATCGCCCTACGGACGGAGCAAACCATCCGCGCAAATCTGCGCCATCTGCGGGAAACAATCTGAAATCTGGAATTTGAAATCTGAAATAATCCTATGGCTCGAAAGAAGAAACCCCTCCCCGTGCTGGAGGATGTGGAAATAACCGGCCTGGCCGCCGAGGGCAAGGCGATTGCCCGGGTAGACGACGTGGTGGTGTTCGTGCCCTTCGCCGTGCCGGGCGACGTGGTCGACCTGCAGGTGACCCGCAAGCGGCACCGCTACATGGAGGCCGTGGTGACGCGGGTGAAGCAGTTTTCGCCCCGCCGCGTGCAGCCCGTGTGCCGCCATTTCGGTGTGTGCGGGGGCTGCAAGTGGCAGATGCTGCCCTACGAGGACCAGCTGGCCTGCAAGCAGCAGCAGGTGGCGGACGCGCTCAGCCGCATCGGCAAGGTGGAGCTGCCGCCTATCAGTCCCATCATCGGCTCGGCACGCACGGAGCGTTACCGCAACAAGCTGGAGTTCACCTTCTCGAACAAGCGTTGGATGACGTGGAACGAGGTGCGCGAAGGCAAGCAGTTCGACACCATGAACGCGGTAGGCTTCCACATTCCCGGCATGTTCGACAAGGTGCTCGACATCGAGGAATGCTGGCTGCAGGACGAGGTGTCCGACCGCATCCGCAACGAGGTGCGCCGCTACGCGCTGGAACATGGCCTGCCTTTCTTCGACCTGCGGGCGCAGGAGGGCTTCCTGCGTACCATGATGGTGCGTACCGCTTCCACGGGCGACCTCATGCTGGTCATGGTCTTTTTCCACGAAGACCGCCCGGCACGCGAGGCCCTGCTCGACCACCTGCTCGCCGCCTTCCCGCAAATCACCTCCCTGCTCTACGTCATCAACGGCAAGGCCAACGACACCATTGCCGACCTGGAGGTGCATGTGTACCACGGGCAGGAATGCATTTACGAGGAGATGGAGGGGCTGCGCTTTAAGATTGGAGCGAAATCGTTCTACCAAACCAATTCCGCCCAGGCCTACGAGCTGTACAAGGTGGCCCGCCGCTTTGCCGGGCTCACGGGCGGCGAACTGGTGTACGACCTCTACACGGGCACGGGCACCATCGCCAACTTCGTGGCGCGGCAGGCGCGGCAGGTCGTGGGTATCGAGTATGTGCCCGAAGCCATCGAGGATGCGCGGGTGAACTCCGCCCTGAACGGCATCGGCAACACGCTGTTCTACGCCGGTGACATGAAGGACATCCTCACCGCCGACTTCATCGCGCAGCATGGCCGCCCGGACGTGATTATCACCGACCCGCCCCGCGCCGGGATGCATCCGGATGTGGTCGATACGCTGTTGCAGGCCGCCCCGCAGCGCATCGTCTACGTGAGCTGCAACCCCGCCACCCAGGCACGCGACCTCGCCCTGCTCGATGCCGACTACCGCGTGGCCGCCGTGCAGCCGGTGGACATGTTCCCCCACACGCACCACGTGGAAAACGTCGTGCTGCTGGAACGAAGAAGGTGAGGGGACAAGGTATAAAGTATAAAGTTTAAAGTATAAAGTTTAAAGTATAAAGTTTAAAGTATAAAGTTTAAAGGATAAAGTACAAAGTGCAGAAAGCATAAAGGGAACAGTCCAAGGCCAACGGCCTTGTGGCGTTTAGCGTAGGGCATCGCCCTATGAACAGAGGCAAGAGGTAAGGAATGAGAGGCAAGAAATCATCCGCGCCCATCTGCGCAATCTGCGGGAAACAATCTGAAATCTGAAATCTGAAATCTGAAACCAATCGCTTGAAATCCCGGAAAAATCCCTTACCTTTAACCGCCCAAACGAGCGAAATCAATCAAACATATATATTATTTGAAGTATGGAAGACAATGCTTTATTACAGGAAGTAATGGCCAAGGCCCAAGGCTGGCTGGACGGTCACTACGATGAAGAAACCAAGCGCGAAGTGCGCCGCATGATGGAAGCCGACGACAAGACGGAACTCATCGAGTCGTTCTACAAGGACCTGGAATTCGGCACGGGAGGCCTGCGCGGCATCATGGGCGTGGGTTCCAACCGCATGAACATTTACACCGTGGGCGCGGCCACCCAGGGGCTGAGCAACTACCTGAAGGCGCAGTTCCCCGACGTGCCGCAAATCAGCGTGGTCATCGGCCACGACTGCCGCAACAACAGCCGCAAGTTCGCCGAAATATCGGCCAACATCTTCTCGGCCAATGGCATCAAGGTCTACCTCTTCGACGACCTGCGTCCCACGCCCGAAGCCTCGTTTGCCATCCGCCACCTCGGCTGCCAGAGCGGCATCATCCTCACCGCCTCGCACAACCCCAAGGAATACAACGGCTACAAGGCCTATTGGAGCGACGGCGCGCAGATGATTGCCCCGCACGACGTGAACGTAATCAAGGAGGTGGAAAAGATTAAGAACGTGGACGACATCAAGTTCCAAGGCAACCCCGGCCTCATCCAGATTATCGGCGAGGAAATAGATCGCGCCTTCATCGACGGCATCAAGGGCCTGTCGTTGTCACCCGAAGCCATCCGGCGGCACAGCGACCTCAAAATCGTGTACACGCCCATCCACGGCACGGGCGTTCGCCTCATCCCCCGCGCACTGAAGGAATACGGGTTCGAGAACATCATCCACGTGCCCGAGCAGGACGTGGTGAGCGGCGACTTCCCCACCGTCGTTTCCCCCAACCCCGAAGAACCCGCCGCGCTTGAGCTGGCCGTGCGCAAGGCCAAGGAGGTGGATGCCGACCTGGTGCTGGCTTCCGACCCCGATGCCGACCGCATGGGCATCGCCGTGAAGAACGACAAGGGCGAATGGATATTGGTCAACGGCAACCAGACGTGCATGATGTTCGTCTACTACCTCATCACCCGCTGGCGCGAGCTGGGCAAGCTGCAAGGCAACGAATATGTGGTAAAGACCATCGTGACCACCGAGCTGATACGCCGCATGGCCGAACGCAACCACGTGGGCTTCTACGACTGCTACACGGGCTTCAAGTGGATTGCCGCCGTGATGCGCGAAAACGAAGGCAAGGCGCAGTACATCGGCGGGGGCGAGGAAAGCTACGGCTTCCTGGCCGAAACCTTCGTGCGCGACAAGGACGCCGTGTCCGCCTGCGCCCTCATGGCCGAAATGACCGCCTGGGCCAAGGACAACGGCAAGTCGCTCTTCGAACTGCTGCAAGATATCTATGTGGAATACGGCTACAGCAAGGAAAAAGGCATCTCGGTGGTGCGCAAGGGCAAGAGCGGTGCCGAGGAGATAGCCGCCATGATGACCGGCTTCCGCAACAATCCGCCGAAGGAAATCGCCGGCTCGCCCGTGACCTTGGTGAAGGATTACCAGACCTTGGTGGCGCACGACCTGACGAATGGCACGGACACGCCGCTGGCGATGCCCACCACGTCCAACGTGCTCCAGTTCTTCACCGCCGACGGCACGAAGATTTCCGTCCGCCCGTCGGGCACGGAGCCGAAAATCAAGTTCTACATCGAAGTGCGCGGCGAAATGCGTTCGCGCGCCGACTACGATGCCGCCGAGGCTGCCGCCGCGGCCAAGGTGGATGCCGTGCGTGCTTCGCTGGGCGTATGATTTTTATTTGTTTTGAGATAATTACGATGAAAGCCGGGTTGCCATGAGGCGGCCCGGCTTTTTTGTACGTTGACACATGAAAACGGGTAGGCACGGAAATTTTGCCGCGTTAGTGCGTAGCAAAAATTCCGTAGTAACGGAGCGGGAGAGGCGTTATATCACATGTTGAAGTTGACGGGCATCGAGTGCCGCACGTGCACGGGTTGGCAGTTCATCTGCCCGGGAGTCCAGTCGGGCATGGTGGCGATGAGGCGGGCGGCTTCGAGGTCGAGCGAGGGCGACACGCTTTCCACCACGTGCACATCCTGTATCTTCCCTTGGTCGGTAATAGTGAACCCCACTACCACGCGGCCTTTTTCGCCGTTATCCACCGCTTCCGCCGGGTAGCGCAGGTTCATGCCCACGTATTGGAACATGGCTTGCCCGCCGCCCGGAAATTCCGGTTTCACGTCCACTTCGTCGAAGCCGTAAGTCGCCTCGAACGCCACGGGCAAGGTGTAGCGCACGGCAACTTTCCGTCCTGCGTGTTCCCCCGGCGTCCAGGCGGGCATGGACTGCACCACCCGCACGGCCTCCTCGTCCAGGGCGGGATGCCGCCCGCGTGCCACCGTCACGCCGTGCAGTTGGCCGAGGGTATCGACCGTGAATTGCAGGATGACCCGCCCCTCCTGCCCCCCGGCTTCCTTCGGGTACTGGATGCTTTGGCGGATGTACGTGAACATGGCCGCCGAGCCGCCCGGAAATTCCGGCATCTTTTCGGCGACGGCGTATACCTCCGTGGAAAGGTTTTGACCGGGCGGTTCGGCGACCTGATTGTGGTGCGCGGTTGCCTGCACCGGCAACCATGCGGTGCTTGCCAGCAGCAAGGCGGGCAAGGCGTGGCGGAGGGGATGGGCTTGTTTGGTCATAAGAGGTAAAGGTTTTGATGATATGGAGTATAACGTTTTCCCCGTCTGTATTGTTTTCTGTTTGTCGGGGAAAAACAAGCAGGCGCAGGCTACCTGGCCGGTAACTTGCGCCTGTCCGTGTTCATTGGCGGGGAAAACGCTGTTATGCTTCTTCCGTGCTGCTTTGCTTCGATGATTTCGAGGGTTTGGCTGCTGGCTTTACGCCGCTTTGCATGGCATCCATGATTTTGGCTTCCAGCTCGTCGGCCAGTTCCGGGTTGTCGCGGATGACGTTCTTGGCTGCGTCGCGTCCCTGTGCCAGCTTGGTGTCGCCGTAGCTGAACCACGAACCGCTCTTCTTCACGATGCCGTAGTCCACGCCGAGGTCGATGATTTCGCCCGTGCGCGAGATGCCTTCGCCGAACATGATGTCGAACTCCGCCTTGCGGAACGGCGGGGCCACCTTGTTCTTCACCACCTTCACGCGCGTCTGGCTGCCTATCATTTCGTCGCCGTCCTTCAACGACCCGATTTTGCGGATGTCGAGCCGTACGGAGGCGTAGAACTTCAGCGCGTTGCCCCCCGTGGTGGTTTCCGACGGGCCGAACATTTGGCCTATCTTGTCGCGCAACTGGTTGATGAAGATGCAGGTCGTGTTCGTCTTGCTGATGTTGGCGGTGAGCTTGCGCAGGGCTTGCGACATGAGCCGCGCCTGCAAGCCCATCTTCGACTCGCCCATGTCGCCCTCGATTTCCGACTTGGGGGTGAGGGCGGCCACGGAGTCAATCACCACGATGTCCACCGCCGACGAGCGGATAAGTTGGTCGGCCACTTCGAGTGCCTGCTCGCCGTTGTCGGGCTGCGAAATGAGCAATTCGTCGGTGTTCACGCCAAGCTTTTCGGCATAGAAGCGGTCGAACGCATGTTCCGCGTCGATAATGGCCGCGATGCCGCCCGTCTTCTGTGCTTGTGCGATGGCGTGGATGGCCAGCGTGGTCTTACCGGACGATTCCGGCCCGAATATCTCGATGACGCGTCCGCGCGGATAGCCGCCCACGCCCAAGGCCGCGTTCAGCCCGATGGAGCCGGTGGGTATCACGGCGATGTCTTCCACTTTGCGGTCGCCCATGCGCATGATGGTACCTTTTCCCTGGTCCTTTTCTATCTTGTCCAAAGCCAGTTGCAAGGCTTTCAGTTTCTCTTCCGAAGGCTTTTTTACGTCTTCTTCCATAATTTGTCAGGTTCGTTTTATATGATTGTTTCAATGTGGACAAAGGTACGGAATATAATCGGGAATAAGCAACGAAAAGCGTAAAAATTGCTTTGAGCCCGATGGCAACCATAGGCAACAGCTCCCTCGCATAGGCGAGAAAACCTATACCTTATAATGTAAGAGCATGCAGGCATGAAACGGAAAGACCCTTGCGTATTATGTTTCAAAACATGGTTGTATAACATGCGGACGGGCATGTAATTTTCTGTATTTAATGCTTACATTGCCAATCGTTTTCCGGGAAGGAAGCCAATACATGCAATCTATTTATAAACAATTCAATTTTAATGCTGTATGAAAGTATACCAATCGAACGAAATTAAGAACATCTCCCTGTTGGGAAGTTCGGGGGCCGGGAAAACCACTCTTGTAGAAGCCATGCTCTACGAGAGTGGAGTTATAAAACGCAGAGGGTCGGTAGCCGCGAAGAACACGGTGTCCGACTATTTCCCGGTAGAAAAGGAATACGGCTACTCCGTGTTCTCCACGGTGGCCCAGGTGGAATGGCTGGGCAAGAAGCTCAACTTCATCGACTGCCCGGGGTCCGACGATTTCATCGGGGGCGTGGTGACCTCACTCAGCGTGACCGACACGGCACTGATACTGCTTAACACCCAGTACGGCGTGGAAGTGGGCACGGACAATCACTTCCGTTACACGGAAAAGCTGAACAAGCCGGTTATCTTCGTGACCAACCAGCTGGACCAGGAAAAGGCCGACTTCGACAAGACGGTGGAAGAACTGCGGGAGGACTTTGGCAACAAGGTAGTGCTCATCCAATATCCCGTTGCCACTGGTCCGGGTTTCAACGCAGTGGTCGATGTGCTGAAAATGAAAATGTACACTTGGAAGCCCGAAGGCGGCGCACCCGACATCCTCGAAATACCGGACGACCAATTGGAAAAGGCCCAGGAACTGCATAACGCCCTGGTGGAAGCGGCGGCGGAGCACGATGAAAGCTTGATGGAAAAATTCTTCGACGAAGGTTCGCTCACCGAGGACGAGATGCGCCAGGGCATCCGGGCGGGGCTGCTACACCGCGACATGTTCCCAGTGTTCTGTGTATGTGCCGAAAAAGACATGTGCGTGCGCCGCTTGATGGAATTTCTCGGAAATGTGGTGCCCTCGGTGGACGTGACCGAACGTCCGCAGACCAAGGACGGCCACGAAGTGGAACCCGACCCGTCCGCTCCGACGAGCATCTACGTGTTCAAAACCAGCGTGGAACCGCATGTGGGCGAAGTGTCGTACTTCAAGGTGATGAGCGGTACGCTGCACGTGGGTGATGACTTGCAGAATGTGAACCGTAACGTCAAGGAACGCATCAACCAGATATACGCCGTGGCGGGGCAGACACGCACCAGCGTGGACGAACTGGTGGCGGGCGATATCGGCGCAACCGTGAAATTGAAAGACACCCGCACGGGCAATACGTTGAATGCAAAAGGTGTGGAATACGATTTCAAGGCCATTCAATACCCCGATCCGAAATACCGCCGGGCTATCCGCGCTGTGAACGAGGCCGAGGAAGAAAAACTGAACGAAGTGCTCACCCGGATGCACGAGGAAGACCCCACGTGGATTGTGGAACAATCGAAAGAACTGAAGCAGACCATCCTCTCCGGGCAGGGCGAGTTCCACCTGCGTACCTTGAAATGGCGGGTGGAAAACAACGACAAGATAGCTATCGAGTACAAAGAGCCGAAAATTCCCTACCGCGAAACTATCACGAAAGCAGCCCGCGCCGACTACCGGCACAAGAAGCAATCGGGCGGGGCGGGGCAGTTCGGCGAAGTGCACCTCATCGTCGAGCCCTATGTGGAAGGCGTACCCGTGCAGCCCAGCTACAAGTTTGGCGGCCAAGAATACAAAATCAGCGTGCGCGACACGCAGGAAGTCAACTTGGAATGGGGCGGCAAGCTGGTATTTGTCAACAGTGTCGTGGGCGGGGCCATCGATGCCCGCTTTATGCCCGCCATCATGAAAGGGCTGATGGACCGTATGGAGCAGGGACCGCTCACAGGGTCGTATGCCCGCGATGTGCGTGTCATCGTGTATGACGGCAAGATGCACCCGGTTGACTCCAACGAAATATCCTTCCGCCTGGCGGGGCGCAATGCCTTCTCGCAAGCCTTCAAGGAAGCCGGTCCGAAGCTGCTCGAACCGGTATACGACGTGGAAGTACACGTGCCGTCCGACCGCCTGGGCGATGTGATGAGCGACATGCAGGGTCGCCGTGCCATCATCATGGGCATGCATAGCGAAAAGGGCTACGAACGCCTCACCGCCAAAGTGCCCTTAAAGGAAATGAGCAACTACTCTACCAGCCTCAGTTCGCTGTCGGGTGGCCGCGCCTCCTTCTCCATGAAGTTCTCCGGCTACGAACTCGTGCCGATGGATATCCAGGAAAAACTGCTGAAGGAATACGAAGCCACGAAGAGCGACGAGGAATAAACCTCCACATCGTCCGTTGGAAAAAGAGAGGCTGTGCCGTAATTAAGTTTTTGCGGTGCAGCTTTCTTTTTATAGTTTCTGAGTACCTGGTGATTTCAGGCGACAGATTTTTGTAGCGTTTCCCCAAGCATTCGATTTCCAAGTAGTAAAATTCGCAATATAGCTAAGAAGAAATAGTTTGCGAATTACACAAACGGAATTTGAGCGTTAGAAGTGACTCCAACTCTACCTTATAGGTCTCGGTATTGCTGAAGAAGTCTTTGATGGCTTGCCCGAAGTCGTTCAATCAGATTGAGGTTCGGTGAATAAGGAGGCAGGAATATTTGCTGATTTTCGTCCCTTTCAACCATTCTTTGAGTTTTTTATTGCGATAATAACGGGCGTTGTCGGAGATGATTTGGATGACGGAGGCTTCGGGATACTTTGCCAAGGTTGCTATATAGACCTCCTTTATGGATTTGGCATTGACGTTTTCACAGTCGTTCGCTATCATGTCCGTCACCTTATGCGTGTTAAGCAAGTCGTTGATGTCGAAAATCAGGACGGGTTCTCCCCTTCCCCCCTTTCCGCATCCATACTTCCCCGTTTGCCCATCTATACTTTCCTTTTTCCTCATATATTCTTCCTGTCTTGGGCAGACATTCTATAAACTAAGCCTTAGTTTGTAGAAACTAAGGTTGGGTTTGTAAAAACTAAGTCTTAGTTTGTAAAAACCAAGTCTTAGTTTATAGAATTCGGGAGCAAAGGAGGAAGTATAGGCAGGCAGGCGCGGAAGTATGGATGGGCAAGCGGGGAAGTATGGATGCGGGGAAGGAGCCTCCCCCCTCCCGGCAAGCGGACTTAGGGATGCCTGCGGAAGAGCCTCATCACTCTACCCCGCTTCCTGCCGGGCAAGGACGCGGCCACTTGCCGCCGCACCTGCTGCCAGGCGGGCATCAGCTTGGTGTCGCGCCGCAACTGGCTGTCGTACAACAGGAACAGCAGCAAGAGGGCAAAGCAGGCATAAGCCGCCCAGCCGTACAGCTGCTTGATGCTGACAGCCGTGACGGTCTGCATGAAAGTCTCCAGATAGTGCGGCAGGCCGACGGGCAACGTGCCGACCGCCACGCTGTCCACCGCCGCCCCGTAGCGTGCCAGGTTGTCGGCCACGTAATAATGCAACCCCTGTGTGTACAGGGCTACTCCCATCACGCCGCCCACGACCATGTGCAGCATGTTGAACACGGAAAGGGCTTGAAAGAAGTGCTGGAAACTCATCACCTCCTCCAGGCAAGTCATGAACACGACGCTCAGCACGGCATAACCGAAGCCCCGGCAAGCCATGGGCACGTACAGTTGGGAGAGGGCGATGCCTT
>CALUML010000019.1 GCA_944321745.1 uncultured Bacteroidales bacterium | reverse complement strand
CTAAGTTAATAAAAATCATCGATATGCGCAACTTTCCAAACATATTATCAACTCAAATTAATTCCGCCAACAGGTGGAAATAAATCTCCGCAGGCACGGAAAAAAAATTCCACAGGCAGGGGAAAAAGGCCCGGCCCGCTTCCGCAAAATACCTACTAAAGGGGATTGACCCGCTCCCGGAAAGAGCCTTAAATTTGCAACCGCAAACTTCTAATTTTACCCTACATGGAAAAAAAGAAAACAACGGGGACATTTGCCCCCGATTATGGCAACTGGGTGTCGGCCAAGTTGCTGCGCATGTTTGCAGGAGTATTGGCCGTATGCCTGGCGACACTGGCGGCCACGTTCCTGCCCGGCGTGCCGGGAAGCATCGGGTGCGGGTGGCTGTGGGCGGTGCGGGCGACGCTCGCCTTGCTGTGCTGCGCCACGGCTGCCATGCTGGGGCTGTTCGGGCGGGCGCACCACGCTTTTGCCCGGGGGCTATCCGCCCACATCGTGGACTACGTGGCCGGGAAGCTGGACACCGGCATGAGCGGGCGCGTGCTCGACATCGGCTGCGGCAGCGGGGCACTGTCCGTGGCGGTGGCCAAACGATGCACCGCCGCGCAGGTCACGGGCATCGACTACTGGGGGCCACGTTGGGACTACGGCAAGCAGCAATGCGAGCGCAACGCCACCCTGGAGGGCGTGTCGCGGCGCACCACGTTCATGCAAGGCGATGCCGCCGCGCTGCCCTTTGCCGACGGCTCGTTCGATGCCGCCGTGAGCAACTTCGTGTTCCACGAAGTGAAAACACAACCGGACAAGAAGCAGGTCATAGCCGAAGCCCTGCGGGTGGTCAAACCCGGCGGATGGTTCGCCTTCCACGATCTGTTCTACGACACCGACATATATGGCGATACGGCCGCATTGGAAACTTACCTTTCCACGCTGGCTTCGGACATCCACCTGATGCCCACGGCAGGCGAAACCGGCGTACCACCTTTCCTGCGCAACAGGCTTTTCCTGAAACATACGGGACTTGTGTACGGGAGAAAGTAAAGCTGAGGCAAATCATGCCTTGTCTCCAGGCAAAGCCAACGGTTACCTTGCCTTATTTGTTGCAAATGAACAACTTGCCTGGAAACAAGGCATGACCTGCCCTCGCATTTCCATCCGTCCCTTTTGCCCCGCAGCCGCCCATCGCACCTCTTTTCCCCTATTTTTCAAACAAAAAACGCCCGACCGCTTGCCAATTCAAAAAAAAGACCTACTTTTGCACTCCCTTACAGGAATTGAATAAAATAATAACAGGCAAGTAAATACGAAGAGCAATGAAAAGAACGTATCAACCCTCGAACAGAAAAAGAAGAAATAAACACGGCTTCCGTGAAAGAATGGCTACCGCCAACGGCCGCAGGGTATTGGCTGCCCGCCGCGCGAAAGGTAGAACAAAACTGACCGTTGCAGACGAAGGACGCCACAAAAGATAACAACGCCTCCTTGCCTAACGGGTGACGACATAAAAAAGTAAAAACCTTTCTTCGTAGGTTTTTACTTTTTTTTTGCCCGGCCCGCATAACAAATGCCCCCGGGAAAGCGTTATAAGTAGACTAATAAACGAGTGGACAAGTAGACGAGTAAACGAGTTACAAGGGAGCACACATAGTGGCACGATATATTCATCCTCACCCGCCCAAGGCCAACGGCCTTGCGGCATTCAGCATAGGGCAACGCCCTATGAAAGACGGGGATGCGCATGTAGAGGCGAAAAATCTTTCGCCCTCCACCCGCCCAAGGCCGATGCCCGATGAAAAGGGACGAGGTTTTATATGGTAAATTGTAAATAGTCTAATCGTACATCAATGAAAGGTTTCTGGAAAAACAGCATCGTCGGGTTCATCCTGAAAAATATACTGGCCGCCGCCGTGCTGGTGGCCGCCGGGGTGTGGATTACCTTCCGCGCCATCGACAAGTACACGGAGCACGGCGTGGCCGAAAAGGTGCCCGACCTGCGCGGCGCCTACATGGCCGAGGCCGAAGTGCTGCTCGCCGCACAGGAATTGTATCCCCAAATAATCGACTCGGTGTACATGCGCGACAAAAGGCTGGGTACCATCGTGGACCAAACCCCCTTGCCCGGCTCCACCATCAAGCACAACCGCCCGGTGTACCTCGTCATCAACTCGCGCGAAGTACGCAAGGTGGCACTTCCCGCCGTGAACGACTTCTCGTCGCGCCAGGCCAACTCCATGCTCACGGCCAGCGGGCTGCAAGTGGAAAGCATCGAATACGTGCCCTCGGAATACCGCGACCTGGTCATCGACGTGAAATACCAGGGTGAAAGCGTGACGCCCGGCACGCCGATACCCGAAGGCGACTCGGTCACGCTCGTCGTGGGGCGGGGCACGGGCCTGGAAAAAGTCGTAGTGCCTAAGTTGAAAGGCCTCACGCTGGACGAAGCCCGCATGGCCCTCGTGTCCGCCTCGCTCATCACCGGCGGGCTGAACCGCGACGCGACCACCGCCGAAGGCGACAGCCTGTGCTTCGTGTACCGGCAGGAACCCGTGGACGGCAACATCGTGCCGAGCGGCACCAAAATAGACCTGTGGCTCACCGCCGACACCCTGCTGCTGAAACAAACCCCGCAACCGGCCACGTATACCAACAGCCAGGACGAGGAGTTTTTTTAGAGGCAAGAGGTGAAAGTATAAAGTACAAAGGTGAAAGGCAAAAGTATAAAGGAGAAAGGGTGACGGAAAAGCCAAGGCCAACGGCCTTGTGGCGTTCAGCGTAGGGCAACGCCCTACGAACAGAGGCAAGAGGTGAGGAGTAAGAGGTGAAAGAGAGAAAGGATGAAGAAAAAGCCAAGGCCAACGGCCTTGTGGCATTCAGCGTAGGGCATCGCCCTACGGACAGAGGCGAGAGGCAAGAAGTAAGAGGCAAGCACTCCCTCCGTGCAAATCCATCCAATCCCTGTTGTCCGTGTGCCAATATAATAATTGAAGGTTGAATAGCGGATTAACTGAAAATCTGCGCTTATCTGCGCTATCTGCGGGAAATAATCTGGAATTTGAAATTTGAAATCTGAAATACAATGTCTACCATAGACGAAGAATTGATAGAGGACTTCATCGGCTCGGACGACGAGGTGATTGACGAGGGCAGGAGGCAGTATGAGCATTTCCGATTTGAAGTGGACAAGGGACAGGGTGCCCTGCGCATCGACAAATACCTGGTGAACGTGATGCCCAGCGTGTCGCGCAACCGCATCCAGGAAGCGGCCGACGCGGGCGGCATCGTGGTGAACGGCATGCCCGTGAAGTGCAGCTACAAAGTGAAGCCGGAGGACAGCATCTCGGTGATGCTGGACTACCCCCGCGTGGAATGCGAGATAGTGCCGCAGGACATCCCCATCGACATTGTGTATGAGGACGAAGACATCATCGTGGTGAACAAGCAACCCGGGCTGGTGGTGCACCCCGGCTACGGCAATTACGACGGCACGCTGCTCAACGCCATCGCCTGGCACTTGAGGGACAACCCCAACTTCGATGCCAACGACAGCAGCATGGGGCTGGTGCACCGCATCGACAAGGACACCTCCGGCCTGCTGCTCATTGCCAAAACACCGGAAGCCAAAACGCACCTGGGGCTGCAATTCTACAACAAGACCACCTACCGCCGCTACCAGGCCGTGGTGTGGGGCATCGTGAAGGACGACGAAGGCACCATACGGGGCGACCTGGGCCGCGACCCGAACGACCGGCTGCGCTTCATCGTGTTCCCCGAAGGCGAAAACCCCGTGGCCAAACACGCCGTGACGCACTACAAGGTGCTGGAACGGCTCACCTACGTCACCCTCGTGGAATGCCGCCTGGAGACGGGCCGCACGCACCAGATACGGGTGCACATGAAGCACATCGGCCACACGCTGTTCAACGACGAGCGGTACGGGGGCAACCTCATCCTGAAAGGAGTCAACTCCATCCGCTACAAGCTGTTCGTGAAGAACTGCTTCGCCGCCTGCCCGCGCCAGGCTCTGCACGCCAAAAGCCTGGGCTTCGTGCATCCCCGCACCGGCGAACAGATGATGTTCAACAGCGAACTGCCCCCCGACATGCAGGACCTGATAGAACGCTGGCGCGGATATTCCGACGTGCTGAGCAGGTAAACCCAAAGCTTTTTCCTTACCTTTGTTCCCTGCAAACCATACAAGGACTGCTATGCGAAGAATGATAGTGCTCGTAACGGGGGCCAGCTCGGGCATCGGGTTGGAAACAGCCAGACAACTCATGCAACAGGGCGCATGCGTGTATGCCGCCTCGCGCAGCGGAGGGGAAACCCCAGAAGCGGACAACGGCGGAGGTGAAATCATCCCGGTAAAAATGGACGTGAACCGGGCGGAAGACCTGCAAAACGTCCTCAACCGGATATGCAACGAACAAGGCAGGCTCGATGCCGTAGTATGCAATGCAGGCAACGGACTGGCGGGAGCCGTGGAAGACACCTCGGAAGAAGAGATGCGCTACCAGATGGAGACCAACTTTTTCGGCACGATGAAAACCATCCAGGCGTGCCTGCCCGTCTTCCGTCAGCAAAAACGGGGCAGAATCGTAGTCGTTTCGTCCGTTGCCGCCCTTGTCCCCATCCCATACCAAGCTTTCTATTCGGCCAGCAAATCAGCCGCGCTGCTTTCCCTGCAAGCCCTTAGCATGGAAGTAAAATCTTTCGGCATACAATGTTGCGCCGTGCTACCGGGCGACACACGCACAGGATTCACCTCGGCGCGCCGCTTTACCGACCGGTCACAACGTCCGGACTCTCCCTATGCTTCCCGGTTCGACAAATCAATCGGCAAAATGGAGCGGGACGAACGCAACGGCATGTCCCCCTCGTTCATCGCCCGCGCCATCGTGCGTCAGCTGGCACGCCGCCACATGAAGCCTACCGTCGTGCCCGGCCTGCCATACAAATTGATATGCCTGGCACTCCGCATCGTGCCAAACAGATTGAAATTGTGGATAGTGGGGAAGATGTATTGAGATAGCATCATAAAACAGATGTCATCAACTGGAATCGCAAGTGCATCAACAAATATATGAAACCCTTATCCCTTTTTCATAACTTGTTGAAAAGCGTTGAAAACCCACTAAAAGAAATATGAAAAATATATTTGCAGGATTAAAACAAATGCTGGAATAAGCATTACCCACACATGACCAAACAAACAAACGCTTTTTTCCCGATAAGTTTTAAACCCCTTTTTTACCTTTTCCATGGAATGGTATGAAAAAACTTTCTAACTTTGCGCTTATGAACAACCTGTTGATAAAGTCAAAACAAGCATTAAAACCAATCGATTAAGGCAACCGCGCTTGTTCATATCGCTCCATCGAATCTTAATAACGGAAAAAGCAAGCGATAAGGAATATTTTTATGAACGCTATCAACACCCTATCATAACCAACAAAAGATTTTTTAAAAGAAAGTTTTTTATTATAGATATTCGTTTAAAAACTCTTTCAACGATGGATAAGGAAAAACTCATAGCCGAAATCAACCGGCTGCGCCAAGAGAAGAACGCCGTCATCATGGCGCATTACTATCAGACAGGCGACATACAGGACATTGCCGACTATGTGGGCGACAGCCTGGCTTTGGCTCAATGGGCGGCCAAGACCGCGGCGGACATCATCGTGATGTGCGGCGTGCATTTCATGGGTGAGACGGCCAAAATATTATGCCCCGACCGCAAGGTGCTGGTACCCGACCTGGCAGCGGGCTGCTCGCTGGCGGACAGTTGTCCGGCCGATGAATTTGAAAAGTTTGTACAGGCACATCCCGGCTACACGGTCATCTCCTATGTCAACACCTCGGCAGCCGTGAAGGCATTGACCGACGTGGTGGTGACCTCGACCAATGCACGGAAGATAGTGGATCAGTTCCCGCCTGATGCCAAGCTGATATTCGGGCCGGACCGCAACCTGGGCAATTACATCAACAGCGTCACGGGCCGCTCCATGCTGTTGTGGGACGGAGCTTGCCACGTGCACGAGCAGTTCTCGCTCGAAAAGCTCCTGGAGCTGAAGGAAGCGCATCCCGGGGCGGTGGTGCTGGCTCATCCGGAATGCCGCAAACAGGTGCTTATGGTGGCCGATGTGGTAGGTTCCACGCAGGCGTTGCTCAACTACGCTACCGGGTCGGACAAGGCGGAGTTCCTCGTGGCCACGGAGTCGGGCATCCTCCATGAGATGCAGAAACGCAACCCGGGCAAGACTTTCATTCCCGTGCCCCCGGCAGACAGCACCTGTGCCTGCAACGAATGCAACTTCATGCGCCTCAATACGCTTGAAAAGCTCTACCTCTGTCTGCGCGACGAGCAACCCGAAATCGTGGTGGACGAAGCCATCCGCCAGCGTGCCGTGAAACCCATCGAACGGATGCTGGCGATGAGTTGATTTTTTGGAGGTACGCAAAGACGGAAAGACGCGGAGCGGGGGTGCTTTTGGTTGTTATGTTCGATAAATGTGTATATTTGCACAAATCATGTTGGAAAAATGTGATGAATTGCCCAAAAACAGAAGAAGAACATGGAAATCCAAAGGGACATAATGGTTGCTTTGTTGTCATGGAAGCAGCGCACGGAGCGCAAACCACTCATCATTCAAGGAGCACGTCAGATAGGCAAAACTTGGGTCATGCGCAAGTTTGGCGAAGCGTATTTCGAACATGTTGCCTATTTCAATTTCGACGCTTCTGAAGAGTTATGCCGGGAGTTTGAACATACAAAGAATCCGGGCAGACTCATGGATATGCTTCGCCTTTACACGGATTGCCCAATCGTGGCAGGCAAGACATTGATTATTTTCGATGAAATCCAGCAAAGCAACAAAGCCCTCAATAGTTTAAAGTATTTTTGCGAAGAAGCCCCCGAATATCATATTCTTGCAGCCGGGTCGCTGTTGGGTGTTTCGCTTTCGCAAGGCGATTCGTTTCCGGTAGGTAAGGTAGAATTTTTGCGGATGTATCCTGTCACCTTTCGGGAATTTTTGCGTGCAGATATGCCGCAGGTGTATGAATATGTGGAGAGTTTGTCTGAAATAGCCCCCTTGCCCGAGATAGTCATGGGGCGTATGGGCGAAGCTTACCGTCGTTATCAAGTTTGCGGAGGAATGCCGGCGGCAGTCACTGCCATGATGGAAAAGCGCGGTGTGCAGGAAGTGGAAACGATACAAAAGTCCGTATTGACCGCCTATTCTTTAGATTTTTCCAAACATGCTCCCAGCAAGGATATTCCACGCATTGCAGCCATTTGGCATTCCATACCTTCGCAATTGTCCAGGGAAAACAAGAAGTTCGTCTATAAACTTGTCAAGAGCGGAGCACGGGCGCGGGAATATGAAGAAGGTTTATTGTGGCTGGAACATGCAGGGCTAATTTATCGCATATTTTGCTCCACCAAACCCGGACTGCCGTTGAGCGCATATGATGATCTGTCGGCTTTTAAAATATATTTGTGCGATGGGGGATTGCTTCGTGTCATGGCACGGTTGCCTGCCGACGTGTTGTGGTCAGACAATCCACTTTATGCGGAATTTAAAGGAGCTATGGCTGAAAACATGGTGTTGCAGTCGCTTGTGGCACATTTTGAAATCATGCCGAGGTATTGGACATCTGAAGCCACGGCCGAAGTTGATTTCCTGTTGCAAAACGGCTTGTCTTTGCTTCCGATAGAAGTAAAATCGGGCACTCGCTTGACCGGCAAGAGCCTTGGCGTTTACATGAACAGATTTTCCTCGCCGCTTGCCTTGCGTTATTCCATGAACAATCTGAGAAAAGACGGTGCGGTGCTCAACATGCCGATATTCCTTGCCGATTGGACGGGCAAGTTATTGAAGATGTTGGAATGATTTCGTATACAAAAAGAACGCTGGCGGATGCAGGTCTGTTCCTGTCATCCGCCAGCATTCTTTTTGTGTGTTGCGTCTCTCTACCCTGTCAGTCTTTCAGATAATAATTGATGGTCGTTACCACACGCAAGGTCTTGATGTGGGGTGAGTTCTCGTCGCGGTTGGAGATGCTGATTTGTCCCTGGTTGGCCGTCTTGATTTTGCCGAGGCGGCTTTGCGAGTCGGTGGCGAACTTCTCCGCGCTGATGCGGGCGTTCTTGGTGGCTTCTTCGATCATGGCGGGCTTCACCTCGTTCAGTCCCGTGAAGCTGTACACCACGGGGTTTTCATACGTGCGGTTGGCCGATATGTTGATGCCCTCCTTGATGAGTTTCGACACGGTGGGGATGATGCCGCGCACCTTGTCCACCCGGTTGCTCGACACGGTGATGACGGACGTGCCGTTGTAGCGGTAGCGGATGCCGTCCTGCTGCACGTACCGTTCCGTCTGGTAGTCGATGATGTCTGGTTGCGACACGGTGATTTCGCCCTCCTCGATGCCGTTTTCCCGCAAGAACGCTAGCACCTTCTGGTTGTTCCGTTCTATTTCGCCGTACAACGCCAGCAGGTCGTTGCCCACTTCCTTGTACACGATGGGCCACGTCACTTTGTCGGCGGGCACTTCGCGTTCGGCCAGCCCTTTGACCGACACCACCCGCTGCGCGTCCTGCATCCGCGTGATGCCCGACTTGATTTGCATTCCTCCCAAAAACAGGCCGATGCCTATGAACAGGCCGGCAGCCACGATACCTTCTTGTTTCATATTATTTCAAATTTCAGATTATTTCCCGCAGATAGCGCAGATAAGCGCAGATTTTTTTCTTCTTGCCTGCCCAATTGACGCGGATGATTACATCCCCTCCTTTGGAGGGGCTTGGGGAGGCTTCCTCTGTTCATAAGGCGTTGCCCCACGCTGAACGCCACAAGGCCGTTGGCCTTGGGTTTTCCTTCACCCTTTCACCTTTGTACTTTATACATTTCCCTTTCCCCTTTATACTTTCCCCATTCTCCCTTTCTTCTTCAAGTAACGCAAAGGTGCGCTGAAATGTTTAGGGACGTGCGGGAATATTTTCCGTTTTGTGCGCAGATGTTTTCCGTTTTGTGCGGGAATGTTTTCCCATTTATGCGGATAAGTTTTACTGCCCACAGTTATGGGTTGTACGACCCACAATTATGGGTTATACAACTCACAGTTATGGGTTATATAACCCATAACTGTGGGCAGTAAAACTTATCCGCATAAGATGGAAAACATTTGCTCACGGATGGGAAAATGTATGAGGCAGGCTTCGACAAAAGGATTGCTGTGGAAAGGTGAAGGAGAGTGGTCAATGAAAGTATCAGTTGGTTGTTTCCTTTAGGGTGTTTGGAATGATTTTGAACACCTTATCGTTCCGCCGCACCACGCTGCGGGTTTTGACGGAGAGGTAGTCGCCTTTGTGGGCGGTGGGCACGGGTTGCAGGTCGGCGCGGATTTCCTGCACGGTGTCTTCATAGGCACCGGTGGTGTCGCCGGTGATGAGCAGTTTGTCGCCCACGCTGAGGTCGTGCGTGTCGAGGTGGATTTCGGCCACGCCTATCTTGGCGAAGTAGTTCGTCACCCGCCCGATGTAGAGTTTGCGGTGCGTGGCCTGCGAACCGTACACGTGGCTCCATTCGCCGAGGCGTTGGCCCAGGTAATAGCCGTCCCAAAAGCCCCGGTTGAACACGCGGGCGAGCCGCTCGTCCCAGCTGCGTATCTTTTCCTCGGTGAAAGTGCCATCCAGGCAGGCATCCACGGCCTCGCGGTAGCAGGTCACCACCGTTTTCACGTATTCCGCCCCCCGGGCGCGCCCCTCAATCTTGAGCACCCGCACGCCCGCGTCGAGCATTTTGTTGAGGAAATGGATGGTCTTCAGGTCTTTGGGCGACATGATGTATTCGTTGTCCACGTCCAGTTCCACTTCGCCTTCCTTGTCGCGCACGGTGTAAGCGCGGCGGCATATCTGCATGCAGGCACCCCGGTTGGCCGAGGCGTTCTTCTCGTGCAGGCTCAGGTAGCATTTGCCCGATACGGCCATGCACAACGCCCCGTGGCAGAACATCTCGATGCGCAGGGGTTGCCCGCCGCGCCCGCAGATGTGTTCGCGCTCTATGGCCTCGTGGATGTGCGCCACCTGCTCCAAGTTCAGTTCGCGGGCCAGTACCACCACGTCGGCGAATTGGGCGTAGAAGCGCAGGGCCTCGGTGTTCGATATGTTGAGTTGGGTGGACAGGTGCACTTCCACGCCCGCCCGGTTGGCGTAGAGCATGGCGGCCACGTCGGCGGCGATGATGGCTGATACGCCCGCCTCGCGTGCCGTGTCGATGATGCGGCGCATGAGGTCGAGGTCGTTGTCGTACAGGATGGTGTTGACGGTGAGGTAGGTCTTGATGCCGTGTTCGTGGCAGGTGGCTACGATGCGGCGCAGGTCGTCGGTGGTGAAGTTGCTGCTGGAGCGGCTGCGCATGTTGAGGTGTTCGATGCCGAAATATACCGAGTCCGCCCCGGCCTGTATGGCGGCGGCCAGGCTCTCCCACGAACCGGCGGGTGCCATGATTTCGATGTCGTTGCGTTGTAGCATGGGTGGTAATGTTTCTTTGGAGGGTCAAAAGTATAAAAATTGCCTTGTTCCGTCAGCGGCTTTCGGGTAAAATTGTGTTTATGGAGGATAGTTTCCCGCAGATTGGTAGAGACAAGGCATGCCTTGTCTCCTTTTTCGTAGGGCGTTGCCCTACGCTGAGTGCCGCAAGGCCGTTGGCCTTGGACGTGTTGGCCTTGCCATCGTGTGTTGTAGAGACAAGGCATGCCTTGTCTCCTTTTTCGTAGGGCGTTGCCCTACGCTGAGTGCCACAAGACTGTTGGTCTTGGGTGGTAGGCCTTGCCATCGTGTGTTGTAGAGACAAGGCATGCCTTGTCTCCTTGTGCCGACCTTTTCCGTAGGGCGTTGCCCTACGCTGAGTGCTGCAAGGCCGTTGGCCTTGGATGTGTTGGCCTTGCCATCGTGCGTTGTGGAGACAAGGCATCCTTGTCTCTACGTATCGTGATTTATTCCCGGATTTCTTATCCTTCCTTGCTACATCCCTTCTATCATGATGTGGAGCAGGTGTATGAGTAGTCCCTCGCGGTCGGCGGCATCGAATCGTTTGCACAGGCGGGCGATGGACTGCTTGTAAGTCTGTGGTTTATAGTCCATCAAGGCTTGAATGTGTTCGTCCGGCGCGTTGAGCAACAGCAGGGTGCACAGGCGGGCGGCGGCGTGGTTGGGCGAACGACGCTTCAGGTAGCAGGTCTCTATGCGATAGGCAAAACGGTTGAAATCCTTGTCGATGCAGGCAAGGAATTGCTCCGTGTCGTTCCAATGCAGCACCTCGTCATAGGCCGTCAGCAAGGCGGTTTTGTAGCGTGGGCTGAGGGTGGGGTAGTGTACCGCCCCGGTGCAGGCTTCCTGCAAGCGGTTGATGCAGTCCTGCCTGTGCCGTTCCAGCGCACGCACTTCTTCTTGCTCGTATTTTTGTTTCAGTTCGGCTTCCAACTGTTGCAGGTTTTCCCGCTGCTGTTGTTCCTGTTCCAATTGTTGTTGCAACTTTTCAGTCTGGGCAATGGCTTGGTCTTTTTGCTGTTGCAACTTAGTTTGTTCTTGTTTTTCTTGAACCAATTGTTCCTCCAATGTTTTGGTACGGGCGTATGCTCGTGTGGCTTGCTTTTTATGCCGTTTGATACGTTTTATCAGTAAGCCACCTATACCGGCCAGTAGAGCTATCCCCGCAGCCAACCCTCCTATCCAACGCTCCCGATTTGCCACCTTGGTGGTTTGTATGTCGTGTAGTCCGTTGCTTAGCCGGACATCCATCATGCCGATGGAGTCGGAATATTGTGCGTGCAGGGAAGCGTAGTGCAGGATGGCATCCGTGTCCTTTTCCTGCTGGGCTATCTTGTGCAAAGTGGTGTAGCAACCGCTTTTCTGGTAAATTCCAGATGGGTATTCCAACGCCAGCTTCAAATAATGCTTGGCCGAGTCGAGTTGGGCGGTGTCGTAAAACGACAAGCCGAGGAACAACAGCCGGACAGCCTGCTCGTGCTTGTAATAAGGATAACGGAGGCTTTTTTGCAAGTAATGGCGGGCACTGTCATGCCGCTGGGCATGGTAATAGTTCAGCCCGATGCGCTGGTAGATGTTCCCCACGATGGTGTCATCGGGTGCGACAGCCAGGGCCTGTTTGTAATAGAGTCGGGCCGGACGGGTGGACTTGTCGCCCAATTGGCGTTGGCAGTCGCCGATGTCCAGCAGGGTGTAGGTTTCCATCTTCCTGTTTTCCGTTTTTTTGTAGTCATTCAATGCTTTCTCAAAATAGTCAACGGCTTGTTGGTAACTCTCTTGCCTGCAAAGCAGGTCGGCTATGTTTGTATGGATTTTAGCTGCCAATGCTCGGTCGGTAACCATGTTGATGGCTTTTTCTGCTTGGTGGAAGTAGTGTATGGCCGAATCAAGTTGTTGCCGGTCTCGCCATAGCTTTCCTGTTTTATACAGAGTTTCTACATGAGAGGGTAAGACCGGAGAACAGGCAAATAGCTGCATTGATAAGAATGCACCGATGATGGATAATATGGTTTTAGGTTGTTTCACGTAGTGTAAAATATGGGATAAAATGCGTCCGATGCAAAAAATGTTGTTTTGATGTTTTTCTTTATTTGTTGATAGTTAATGGAATGAGTTATTCTGACATGATTTTAATGTAGCGTTTTTCCTATCGAAATATTTGCCTGAAATACATTGTCCGCTTTACCTTTGCCCCGCATTTTTACCGAAAAGCATTCCTGTTTAGGCTGCGAACTCCGGAGGGCTTGCCTGGATGCTAATCGGCCTGCAAAATTAACATTATAAACAACAATACAAAATGAGATTACGTGAATTATTCGTTATGGCCTTGTTGGCAGGTGCAGCCTGCTTCAATGGATTAAGGGCGGAAGAAATCGTGTTGGGCGATTTGTATGGAATAACCCCTTATGGGAACAACGAGAAACAATGGGAAGTTGGCTATAAGCCCGGGCGTATCACAGCCATGATAGATGGGAATGTGTTGCAGTTGGACTTCCAAAAGCCCGTTGGAAACGCGCAAATCATCATCAGCCGCGACAACGGCCAGGTGGTGAAACAGCATGAAGAAACCGACCCGCAACGGGTGGTGATGGACTTGAACGGCACGCCCGCAGGCCGCTACCTGCTGGAAGTGTACACGGACGTGGAAGCCGTGGGCGGCGTGTTCGAGGTGAAATGATGGTAATGGTACGCCAAGACGCGAGGACGCAAAGAAACGTTTCTTAGTGTCTTTCCGTCTTGGTAAATGGTACGCAAAGACGCGAGGACGCAAAGACTTTTTTGTCTGCCAAAGCGCGAAGATCTTTTTTCTTAGCGTCTTTCCGTCTTGGCGTATTAAGACCATCGCCCGCAAGGGTGATTGAAATGCAGCCCGCCGCGCTTTCCCCGGCGTGGCGGGCTGTAAAAAAGCGGCATCCCACCCTGTTGCCGCAGGGCGGGAGGACGATGCAAGCTGCCTGCGGCAACAGGTAGCGAGGGGAAAAGAACCATTTATCAACGAATTAAATGAAAAGTAAAATGAAGAAAATAGCATTATTATTTGCTGTGGCCTTGATAGGATTTACGGCTTGCGAGAAGGAGAATGAACCAAACGCACCTAAAAACAACGCGGAGGCGGATTACCCGATATTGAAATTCGGAAGTGAAGAGGAATTTGCCAACACGCTTGGGAAAATAGCTGCTTTTGAAAATGAGCAACAGAGGGAAGCGTGGGAAAGCAGCATGGGATTCCGTTCGTTCGGTTCTATATGTGATGATTTTTATTATTCTATCAATCCAGACCAGTTTTCCAGCTTTGAAGAAGCCAAAGCGTTCATCGAAAGCAACAGCTGGTATTTGTCTTTGGTGCAGGATGAAAACGGGGATTATTACTGCGAACCGAAAGGTTTTCGCAACCCGGAACGTTATTTGTGGAATGAAGATGGGATGTATATTATTGCCGACAAGGCATATAAAATGCTTGAAGGAAAATATGTTGCATCAAGTGTAGATGATATGGAATTGCTGAAAAAGACAACCAGTTTATTACAAGCAAGTGCGGATAATAATCTTTTGGTTGTGGAAGGCGAACAAATGGCTCATACAAAGGCGACAAAGGCCGCCGGACCCACAAAGGATGAAGCCCAGTCGGACTTTACGATAGATAAGCAACGTTATCGCCTTAAGGTTTGGATTGAGGCACAGAAAAGCGGTGGTTCTTGGTTAGGTACTATGAGTGTAAAGACGATGCATCGTAAATTGATGATTTATTGGTTTATGGATGCACCTATCAACTACACTTATCGGCATGTATTGACTGATGGAAAAGTTTCTTTGGAGTCAACGAGGACAAGTAGCAATTGGATTACTAAAAATAATTACGATCCTTTCTTGGTAATTAGACATAGTGGCCCTAATTTGGGTGATCCTTATTATCAATCGTATAATATATCTGTAACAAATTCTGTTACTTATAAAGGTACGACCAAGGGCACAACCGTTAATCTTATCCGATAAATCCCAACAAATCCCAACCGGCACAGGCAGTCGGGATGTTAATCCGTAGCTTTGTGCCGGTCATTTCATTTTATTACAGTTCGTTATGTACAAAAAATTCATGTTGTTGGCCGGGCTGCCGTTGCTGGCGTTGCTCCCGGCGGTCGCACAAGGGGAGGAGAAGCCGATGGCCAAGCAGGACATCCGCATAGCCAAGACCTTGCAGGGTGTGCGCATCGGTACGGACGTGGTGCCCATGGTGACCGACCCCGCTACCACCACCTTCCCGCTCAGCGTGGAGTATTTCCGCGAGGACCGCATCGCCCCGGTGCTGTCCCTGCACAGCTCGGTGGGGGTGCGCAACCTCTTCGACCGCACCCGCACGGAGTGGGTGGAATTAGAATCCTCCACTTCCCAGCCAGACGGCACGACCATTTACGAGACGCGGGTGGGTGCTCCCCGCACGTATTACAACCTCGACTTCCGCCTGGGTACGGAGTTGCGCTGGCACATCAATTACCGCAACCGGGTGCTGCGCGGCAAGCACACGCGGGGCAACGGCGGGTGGTTTCTGTCCGTGCCGCTGGAGTTCACGTGGAGCGCGTTGCGCCAGCCCAGTGAACCCACCGTGAAGCAATGGACTCCGGCCTGCTTCCACGGCACGCTGTCGCTGGGCGTGAAGGTGGGCTACCGGTATGCCTTCGGCGAGCATTGGCACGTGGAGGCTTCGGCCCTATATGCGCCGCTGCGGGTGGTGTTCAACGATTTCTATTACCGGCAGGGTACTTATATCGATGATGAATTGCAGCTGAACGTGAAGGTGGGGTATGTGTTCTGAATGACCCGCAAGGCTTCCGCGTAAGTTTGGGCAGGCAAAACATTTTCTATTCCTCCCCTAAGATAGGGGAGGTGGCACGGAGTGCCGGAGGGGTATGGACAAATTGCAGGCATTTATTTTATCACATATTCAAGCATATGAAGACAACTTGTTTTTTCCTTATCGTCCTTTCCCTGTGCACCGGCATGGTGCGGGCGCAAGAGACGGCGGCGGCCGATGTGGCCACCCCTGACAGCCGTTCCTCCCTGCTGCGGGTGGAAGCGGGGTATAACGTCCTGGGGCATCATCCGCACGTGGGCGGGATGCTTCAGTTGGGTTACGAGGTGTCGCTGCCCGTGCGGCGGGTCAACCTGGCCTTGGGCGCACAGCTGGGTATGTACCATGCCTACGACCTGCGCGAGTGGTGGAGCGGCTTCCACAGCACGGTGTTCGAGGCGGACACGCACATCACGCCCATTAACCTTTATCTTGGCTGGCTGCCGCTGTGCAAGGAGCACCACCGCCTGCTGGTGGGGGCAGGCTATTCTTTCGCCGCCCTGGTGAACGTGCCGGAGAAGCCCCGCACGCTTTACTTGGACCACGGCCTGCTGGTGCGGGCGGGTTACGATTATGTGTACGACAGCGGCTTCTTCATCGGGGGGCAGGTGCAGTACACGCGCTACTTCGTGCATTCCGTCACCCCCGACCTGCTCACGGTAGGTGTTTCGCTGGGGGTGAGGTTTAAGTGAGTTTGCAGGTGCAAGGGGCACTTGCGCCAATGTGGAATAATAATCAGCCCCATGCTTTCGTTTTATTTACATGTTAACAGGCAAGCATTTTCTTTGTGTCCTTCTGTTGGCCTCGTCGTGTTGCCACGCGGCGTTCTCGCAGGAGGAGCGGTTTTCGGTGAAGGTGGGCATCGGCACTCCGGGCAACCAGACTGCCGTGTTCCCGGAAATATCGGAGACGATGCGTGCGATGCGTGTGCATGGCGCACCGGCTTACCGCATGGAGACGGGCTACACATTCCCCCGGCACATCACGGTGGAGGCGTACGTGGCTTATGCGGACGTGTTGTGCATCACGGAGCAGTCCTATGAAGTGGACGACCAAGGTATGAAGACGAAAGCCGGTTGGCTGTCGACCGAGGCCTATTACTACGGGGCGAAGGTGGGTTATCACCCCTTGGCCGGTTGGTTGGAAAGCCGCGATGCCTGGCGGTGGGACATGTATTATATGTTGTGCGTCGGGGGCGTGTCGGCCGATGTGAAGCTGGGGAGCATGTTCGAGTACAGCCTGTGCATCGGGGGTGTATTCTATTTCGCGCCCCGCTGGGGGCTATATGCGGAATATTCGTTTGGGGTGTTCTTCAACGATACCCACCACCGGCTGCATGGCGGCATTGCCTATCGGTTTTAAAGGCGGGGTATTTTGTAGGAGACAAGGCCTGCCTTGCCTCCTTGCGCCGCCCCTTTCCGTAGGGCGTTGCCCTACGCTGGATGCCGCAAGGCCGTTGGCCTTGGGTGTGTTGGCCTTGCCATCGTGTTGTAGAGACAAGGCATGCCTTGTCTCTACATCCTCCCCTATGCGTGTTCTTGTTTCATCTCGTTTTATTCCCTCTCAGGAATTTATGTTCTCCCTCTAAGGTAGAGGGAGTACCCCGAAGGGGGGAGGGAGTATGAACCTATAGACAGGGGAGGTGGCACGGAGTGCCGTAGGAGTATGGATGGCTTATTGGCGAATTGCGGATATTCACAAATTGAAAATTGAAAACGTCCTACGGGGTTTTCCCGTGGTGTCCCCTTTTTCCTTTGCGTCCTCCGCGCCTTTTGCGGTTAAATAAACCTAAAGCCGTGAAGCATTTTTCCTAAAAGCCTTACCTTTGCCCGCTTCTATATGGGAATAAACCAAAAACAAACGATAATGAGAAAAGTAATTTTACCGTTTATTGCATTGGCACTTATGACAACAGCTTGCAATGACCAAAAGGGACAGAAGTCGGGCATCGACCTGACGAACCTCGACACCAACGTGTCGCCCAGAGTGGATTTTTATCAATACGCCTGCGGGGGCTGGCAAGAAAAGAACCCCCTCACGGGCGAGTATTCGCGCTTCGGCTCGTTCGACCAGCTGGGCGAGAACAACCGCAAGCAGCTGCGCGAACTGATTGCCGGGATTGCCGCCTCGCAGCACCAGGCCGGCACGGTCGAACAGAAAATAGGCGACCTCTACAACATGGCCATGGACAGCGCGAAGCTCAACCAAGACGGCTACGCGCCCATTAAGGCCGACCTCGCACGCATTGCCGCCCTCCGGAGCAAGGAGGAACTCTCCACGTTCATTCCACAACTCATGCTCGACGGCACCGACGGCTACTTCACCATTTACGTGGACGCCGACCCCATGAGCAGCACCGAAAACCTGTTCCAAACCTACCAGTACGGCATCTCGCTCGGCGAACGCGAATACTACATCGACAACGACGAGCACACGACGAGCATCCGCGAAGCGTACAAGGAGCACGTGGCGAAGATGTTCGAGCTGTGCGGCTTCACCGCCGAACAGGCCGCGAAGAACATGGAGGCCGTGATGCGCATCGAGACGCGCCTGGCCAAAGCGTTCTACACCAACGTGCAGCTGCGCGACCCGTATGCCAACTACAACAAAATGACGGTGGACGAACTGCAAAAGCTCGTACCCCAAATCGACTGGCATGCCTACCTCGCCGCCCTCGGCCTCGACGGCAAAGTGACCGAGCTGAGCGTCGGGCAGAAAGAACCGCTCATCGAAGCAGGCAAAATCATTGCCGAAGAACCCCTCGCCAGCCACGTGGCCTACCTGCAGTGGAAGCTCATCGACGGCACGGCGGGCTACCTGAGCGACGACCTCTACGCGCAGAACTTCGAATTCTACGGCAAGGTGCTTTCGGGCAAGGAAGAACCTTCGCCCCGTTGGAAACGCGCCGTGGGCATCGTCAACGGCGTGCTAGGCGAAGCCGTGGGGCAAATGTACGTGAAGCAGTACTTCCCCCCCGAAGCCAAGGAACGCATGATTACCCTCGTGCGCAACCTGCAAACCGCCCTCGGCGAACGCATCCAGGCCCTGCCCTGGATGGGCGACGAAACGAAAGCCAAAGCCCTCGAAAAACTCGCCGCCTTCCGCGTCAAGATAGGCTATCCCGACAAATGGCGCGACTATAGCGGGCTGGACATCGTGCGCGACACCTACTACGACAACGTGAAACGCGCCAACCGCTTCGCCTACGACTACATGTTCGACAAAATAGGCAAACCGGTAGACCGCGACGAATGGCACATGACCCCGCAGACGGTGAACGCCTACTACAACCCCACCACCAACGAAATTTGCTTCCCGGCGGGCATCCTGCAATACCCGTTCTTCGACATGCAGGCCGACGACGCCTTCAACTACGGTGCCATCGGCGTGGTCATCGGACACGAAATGACCCACGGCTTCGACGACCAGGGACGCCAGTTCGACAAGGACGGCAACCTGAAAGACTGGTGGACAGAGGAAGACGCCGCCCGCTTCCAGGAACGCGCCCAGGTGATGGTCAACTTCTTCGACTCCATCGAGGTGGCTCCGGGCGTGCACGCCAACGGACGCTTCACCCTGGGCGAAAACATTGCCGACCACGGCGGCCTGCAAGTGTCGTTCCAAGCCTTCAAGAACGCCACGAAGGATGCCCCGCTCGCCGTCAAGGACGGCCTCACGCCCGAACAACGCTTCTTCCTGGCCTACGCCACGGTATGGGCCGACAACATCCGTCCCGAAGAAATCCTGGTGCGCACCAAGTCCGACCCCCACTCGCTCGGACGCTGGCGGGTGAACGGCGCGCTGCCGCAGATAGGTGCCTGGTACGATGCTTTCGGCGTGCAGCCGGGCGACCCCATGTACGTGGCACCGGAAGACCGCGTGTCCATCTGGTAAACGGGTGATTTGACACTTCAAACGAACAAGGCTGCAAACTCCGCGCTTGCAGCCTTGTTCCGTTTGAAAGTATAAAGGTGAAAGGGAGAAAGTATAAAGTATAAAGGGTGAAAGTATAAAGGTAAAAGGATAAAATGCAAGGCCAACGGCCTTGTAGCATTCAGCGTAGGGCAACGCCCTACGGAAAGGTGAAAGGAGAAAGGGAAAAGGCAAGGCCAACGGCCTTGTGGCGTTCAGCATAGGGCAACGCCCTATGAACAGAGGAAGCCTCCCCAAGCCCCTCCCAAGGAGGGGATGTACCCATCCGCGTCAATTGGGCAAGAGGCAAGAAGAAGGAAATCTGCGCTTATCTGCGCTATCTGCGGGAAATAATCTGAAATCCGAAATCTGGAATTTGAAATTTGGAATTTGAAATCTGGAATTTGAAATCTGAAATCTAGAATCTGGCATCCCTTACAGCCGCTGGTTGACGAACTCTATCGTCACGTCGGGCGTGTTGTCCAGGTAACGGCGCGAAGCCCTCATGCGGTAGCAGGGAGCGGCGCTTCTCTCAAGGCTTCCGTTCACGGGATACCACGAACCTATCATGGTGGACCATTGTCCGCCGGGCGTTGCTTGGTAGTCCAGGGCGCAGAAGCCGTAGTTTTTCGACCCTGCGTTGCGGAAGATGCAGGTAAGCGTCCCGTCCTCGCCGGCATAGGCGAAGTGCGTTTCGTACTTCCAGCCTCGCATGTCGTCGCCATAGGGCGGCAGCGTGGCCAGGTTGACCGCCACCACGTCCGGTTGCAGCTGCTTGCTGAGGAAGCGGGTGGTGATGTGCGCCGCCGGTTCGGTGGGTTTGGGCGTGCCCGCCTTGGCGGTCGCCTTCTTGTCCTTCGGCGTGTGTGCTTGCAGGAAAGCCTCCACGTCCGCCTCGACCGATGCCTCGTTTTTCGACACAACCAGCCGGAAGTTGTCCGCCTGCCACAAGTCGAGTATCTCTTGATGGTCGGCTCCCACGAGCAGCTCCGCCGAATTTTCCCCCGTGTCGTCGTAGATGGTCAACGTCTTGAGGTGCCTGCCGAAACTGTCCGAGTAGGGCAGCATTTCGATGTCGCCCTCGTCCTTGACGCACGCCGCCATGAACCCGGCCAATGCGAGGATGGCGAAAGTTTTTCCTGTTCCGTTCATATCGGTTTTGGTTGAAGATGAAGCATGGAGGATGCGGAATGGGGGGAGACCCCCTCCGTCCGCGGGACAAATGTAGGCATTCTTTCCTTTTCCCGCAAGCAAGGGGGAAAAGTAGCGTGCGTTGTGGCCTGTTTCCGCCAGGCTTCCGCATGGTCCCGGCCTGCGTGCCTGCGGAAATAAATTTCCACACGTGTGGAAATTTACTTGCGTGCCTGTGGAAATTTACTTGCGTGCCTGTGGAATTTCGCCCGCGGCATAACGAAATTCCGGCATCTTATTTTCAGAAATTTGGCGCGTATGAAATAAATTAGTACTTTTGCAGCGTGTACGGAAAGTACGCGGCAATCGGGGAATTAGCTCATCTGGTAGAGCGTTTGGTTCGCAATCAAAAGGTAGTGGGTTCGAGTCCCATATTCTCCACAAGTTTTGTTTTCACAAGCTTTTTGGAAGCGGCAGGCGGGCGGTAGTTTTCCCGTGGGCTGCTTTTTTCTTTTTTTAACACAAAAAAGGAGTGTGAATTAGTTAATAATCGTTTATTTTGCATTCGTATTTAAAAAGTAAAACGCATGAAGAAAGTTTGTTTTATCAGCCTTTTCCTGACGGTAGCCATGCTTTCGGCATTTGCCAAGGGAGACAAAGAGGGGACTTATTATGTAGAGAAAGGTCCGAACAACATTTTCATCACCGGTGGGGTGGGAAGCCACATGGGGCTTTCGGGTACTAATTTCGACGCGGGCTTCTTCAAGGCTCAGAACCCTTACGTGTATTTGGGCGTGGGGCGGATGTTCCATCCCAACTGGTCTTACCGCGCCGTGTTGAACGGGTGGAGGTCGTCCGACTTCATCACCAGCATGGAGAGCAAGGCCTATTTCGGCAATTTGCAGCTGGACTTGATGTACAACATGTCGCAGGCATGGGGCGGCTACCGGTCCGACCGCGTGTTTGAGGCATCGGTATTTGCCGGGCCGTACGTCAATTTTGCTTCGGGCGAGGATTTCCACGTGTATCCGGGCATTTCGGCGGGGGTGCAGTTCAAGTTCAACGTGAACAAGTACCTGGCCATCGACCTGGAAGGCCGCCTGGCCCGCCAGCGCGAAATGGCGGTGACGACGTATGACCGCGTGTATGCCATACCGACCGTGGGCGTGACTTACACGTTTGGCGGCAAGAAGGTGAAGAAGGCGCAGGAGGTGGAATGCCTCGACCCGGTGAAGGTGGAAGAAACGAACACCTCGAGGGAACTGGCCTCGTATAAGGCCAAGAACGACCAGTTGGAAAAACGGCTGAAGGAGCAGAACGACAAGAACCAGGAAATGACCCGCAAGGTGAGCGACCTGGAAGCCCGCGTGGCGGTGAAGACGGCCGGCCCGGTGGGTGTGTTCTTCAACATCGGAAGTGCTGAAATCGACTCGCGCGGACGCGCCAACATCCAGCTGGCCTCCACGCTCATCAAGAACGACCCGTACAATCACTACATCATACGCGGGTATGCCGACATGGCGACGGGTAGCCCCGAACGCAACAAGGAATTGTCCGAAGCCCGCGCACAGGCCGTGTACGACGCGCTGGTGGCCTCCGGCGTGGATGCCAAGCAGCTTGAAGTAGTGGGCATGGGCGGTCAGGAAAACATGTTCGACGGCGACGACCTGAACCGCATTGTCATCATCGAGCGGAAATGACGGTGCGCCGCGTTCCGCGAGAACCGTTTCATAGAGGTCGCTTTTCCTTTCAACAAAAGGGAAGTGGCCTTTTTTTATTGTTATATTTGCAGCCTGTAACTTGTGGCATCATGGACATGGTAAGAAGATTTTGCGTGGCTGCGTGCTTGTGCCTGTTGGTGCTGGCACCGGTCTCCGCACAACACCGCACGGGCGACGTGCCTTTTTATCCGAATTTCCTGTACAAGGGGAAATGGAAGGAGAACATTTTCGTTTCCGCCGGCGGGGGTGCTTCGCTGGCCCTTTCTTCCCATAACGTGAGGAATGGGATGGGGAAGGCGTTGGAGGGCTGTTTCTTCGTGTATGGAGGGAAACATGTCAACCCGTTTTGGGCTTGGCGGGCAGGCTTGTCGGGCGGTAGCGTGTCCGAATCGGGCATTTCGCCGGGCGGTCGCACCGCGTCGTATGTGAACCTCCATGCCGACCTGATGTGCAACCTGGTAAATGCCTTCGGGGGGTACCGGCTGAAAAGGCACTTGGTGGATGTGTACGTCCTGGCCGGTCCTTATGCGAATTTCCCCTTGGCGGGCGGTGCCAATCCCGGCGTGTCGGCGGGCGGGCTGCTCAGGTTCAATTTGGGCAAGTCGCTTTCCATCGACTTGGAAGGCCGCCTTTCGCGCCAGCGCAACATGATTTACTTTGACTATGACCGCTTTTATTTCAATGGCACGGTAGGGGTGTCATACGTGTTCGGCGGGAAGACGTTTTAGGAGCTACGGAGTTACTATATACGTTATAAAGCTCTGTGTGCTCTGTGTCCATAAAAAGACAAGGCAGACCTCGTTGGCGGTCTGCCTTGTCTTTTTTGCGGTTGTACACTTTCTTGCTTGCCACGACGTGGTGGTGGCGGATGGGCTTGCCGTGCAGCCTGATTTCTTCCTCACGGCTTTCACGGCGTGCGGCTTTCACGGCCAGTACGGCCATGTCCTTCTTTTTCTTCGGTTTCATAAGTCGTTTGTATTTGGGAGTAAGGATAAAGAACTCTTTTCGGGGGGTGGGGGCTATAAAAAAAGAAAGGTTGTCATCACGACAACCCAATCTTTAATTAACCTTAAATCTAATACCATGAAAAACACGATGCAAAAGTAAGGGACTTTTCCGTACCGTGCAAGTGTTTTGGCAAAAAAGATGTGTTTTATAACATTCTTTAAGGAACTGTCCGTTGTTTAACCCCAATCGGTTATTAGGCTTTGTCTGATTTGGGTTTAAGGGAGTTCTACCTGCGCTTCGACCGGGTAGTGGTCGGACACGTAGGGCACGCCGTAATCTTCCGTCACGGTATGGAATGTCAGGGCTTGGGCGTTGCGCACGAAGATGTGGTCGATTACCTGGGTGCTTTCTTCCTGCCCGTAGCCGTTGTACGTGCCGAGGCTGTCCGTGGTGGCGGCTGTCGTGCGGGCCGGTTGGAAGTAAGCCTCAATGGGCGCGAAGAGCGGGTCGGTGGGCTGCGCGTTGAAGTCGCCGGTGAGCAGCACGGGCAGCGTGTCGCCGCTCAGCTGGCGTGCGCGGTCGGCTGCCAGGCGTGCCGATTCGCGGCGTGCCACCGGCCCGATGTGGTCGAAATGCGTGTTCATGGCCAGCAGTTCGTGCCCGCTTTGGCGGTCGCGCAAGCGTGCCCAGGTCACGATGCGGTTGAGGGCGGCATCCCAGCCCCGCGACATGCTGTCCGGCGTTTCGCTGAGCCAGAACGTGCCCGAGGCCACCGGCTCAAAGCGTGCGCGGTCGTAAAAGAGGGCGGAGTATTCGTTGCCCTGGCTCTGGCTGTCGCGCCCCGTGCCCACCCAGGCGTAGCCGGGCAGGTTGTCGGCCAGGAACTGCACTTGGTGGGGCAATCCTTCCTGAATGCCGAGCACGTCGGGGCGGCGGTCGGTTATCAGGTCGATGCAGGCCGCCTTGCGGTTATCCCAGCGGTTGTCTCCGTCCGCGGGCGTGTCCAGGCGCAGGTTGAACGACATGACTTTTACTTCCTGTTTGCTGTTTTGCCGGGTGCAGGCCAGGCAAAGGCTGGCGGCTGCCAGCGCGAGTGCGAATGCTTTCTTCATATGGATTAATGTTTTTGCAAATGTAGTGTTTTTAGCAGACAAGCGGACAGGTGCAAGTTAAGTAGCTAATTAATTTTGAACAGCTACTTATTTGATAGTGGCTTCCACGTACACGGGGTAATGGTCGGACGGGAAACGGTTGCCTTCATAAGCTTCGTCCACGGCGCGGTAGGTGAGTATTTCCACTCCGTCGTTGACAAATATGTAGTCGATGCGCACAGGGTGCACGCCGCCGAAGTTGTGGCCTGTTCCTTCGGGCCCGAAAGCCAGCGGGGTGGCCAGCCGCGAGTCGGTGTAATTGGCCGCCATGACGCGGTAGGCCTCGGTGTAGTCGTGGCTGTTGAGGTCGCCGATGATGAAGAGGGGGGCGTTTCCGGCAATGCTCGCGGCCTGCTTCACCAGTAGCCGGGCACTTTCGGTGCGGGCGGTGTCGCCCCGGTGGTCGAAGTGCGTGTTGAACACGTAAAACTCCTTGTCGTTTCGTTTGTCCTTGAACCGGGCCCACGTGCAGTAACGTTCGTACTTGGCATCCCAGCCGCGTGTGTGGGGCATCATGCTTTCGGAGTACCAGAACATGCCGTTCTCCAAGGGTTCGACCCGTGCGGGGTTGTACAGGATGGGGTCGAGCAGGGTGCTGTCGCCCACGAAGGCGTAGCCGGTGAGCCGGCAGATGTCCGCGCGCTGGGCGGGCACGGCTTCTTGCAGGCCCACGATGTCGAGGGCGTGGTGCAGGTAGAGGTTGCACAGCGAGTCGCGGCGGTATTGCCATTGGTTCACGCCGTCCACGGGCTTGTCGCCCCGGATGTTGCTGGTGCAGATGCGCAGGGTGTCGCGGTTTTCTTTCGGTTGGCAAGAGCCAAGCCATAACAGCCCTGCCAGGAGGGCGATGGCCAGATGCAGTTTCTGTGTCATGTTGTGTTGGAATGAATTGGTTAGTAAACTATTTTTTGTGTAAACGCATGTCCGCTCCATTATTCATGTGAGGAACGTATTTGTTTGTTTTTTCAGAAAATCACTTTTTCTCTTTGTCCTTCCATACATATAATATATAGTCCGTGGGTGGCAATGGCCGAGAGGTCGAGCACCGGTGTGTCCGGCTTGCGGTTGTACACGCATCGGCCCGCCGCATCGTACACCTGCACGGCTGTGCGGGGGGTGTGGCTGAAGACGATGGTCCGGCCACGGGTGTAGAGCATCGTGCCGGTGACGTGGGCAGGCGGCAAACCGCTGGCCGGGGCGAGGGTGGCACGCAGGCAGAGATCGTCGATGGCCAGGGCGTGGTCGCTGCCGGAGTCGTCCGCATCCTCCCAGCGCAGGATGGCCACTGCCCCCGGTTCGAGGTTCAGCTCGATGCTTCCGTCCACCCGGGTGCGGTTGCGGGGGTCGTTGCCTTTGATGGCCGTGTTGGGGGTGGCGGCTTCGGCGGCGGTGTTGCCAGCGGGTGAGTGGAAGGACAGCGAGTCCACCGGGGTCAGTCCGTCGAGTTCGCCTATCCATTCCTCCCGGTCGCGCAGGCTGTGGTTGTCCTCCCGTTTGCCGTAGGCGAAGGTGAGCTGCTGCCCGGCAGCCGGGTCGCTCCCTGCCCGCCACATTTCGCCGGTGTAGCTCACCTGCAACGTGGTGATGACCTGCCCGGTGTTGTTTTCGATGGCCACGCCGTAGCAGATGTCGCGGTGGCTCACGGTGGAGACCAGCGAGCCCAATGCGCGGTCGGCATCCTGCTCTTCCTGCGCCTGGGTATTGCCATTGCCGTAGGAGTACAGCCCGGCGGCGGACTGGTCGCCGTTGTTGACGCGCAGGTAGTTGAACTGCCCCCAGCGGGCCACGTTGGGCTGCATGGTGCCCGAGGTGGAGGCGTACCACCCGGCGGGCGTGTGGCCTTGCACGAAAGTGCCTTTGGCCAGGCCGCTGCCCGTGTCAAACTGGTTGGCGAAGCGCGGCAGGGTGTTGAAGTCGTTGCGGTAAACCCATTCGCCATCCTCTTCGGTGAACGAGGCCACCATCATGTTCCTCAGCACCGGCTCGCTGCGGTATACGTGACCGAAGCGGTCGGTGACTTCCACCACGAACTCGGCATTGGGGTCGTCGGGCTTGTAGTAGAACAGGTGGTTGCTGGCCGCCGAGCCGGGGTTTTGCGACACGGTAGTACCGCCGTCGCTGCCCGGGTAGTTGGGGCGCGTGTCGCCATCGTCGAGCAGGAGGTCGCGCATCATGGGGTCGTGGCCGGAGTATTGCTGCATGGTTTTCTTCACGCCGTTTTCATAGATGTGCACGCTCCAGCGGCTGTCGAAGTTCCACACGTTGGCCACGATGCAGCCCGCCTTGTCGTCGCCGGTGTCCACGTGGTCGGCCGGGTAGGCGTTCAGCTGGAAGTCGCGCGACCTTCCCGTGGCTTTGTAGTACCATTCGTTGAAGCCCCGGTCGCCTGCTTCGAACACGCCGTAGCCGCTCGGTGCGCCGTCGGCACAATAGTCGGCGGCCCAGCAAGCCCCCATGGAGGCTCCCAGGGTGTGGTCGTACAGCCGGTTGCTTATTTCGTAGTTGGTCAGCCGGTGGTGGTGTCCTGTGATGATGTGTTGCGTGGTGCGGCGGCCTTCGAGCAGGTTGTACACCTGTTGGCGGTTGCCCACGTTGGAGCCTTCGAACGGTGCATGGGCCAGCACGACCACGGCCTTTTCGCTCGGAACAAACGCGAGGTCTTTTTCCAGCCATGCGATTTGCTCCAGGGAGACGCGTTCCGTGTAGTCTTTCGTGCCGCATCCGATATAATCAATGTTGTCCAGCACCACGTAATGGATTTTCCCCCGGTTGAAGGAGTAGTACGTGGGACCGAATGCGTCCTTGAAATAGTGGTCGGCTGCGCGGTCGCCGCAGCTGTACATGTCGTGGTCGTGGTTGCCGATGACTTGGAACACGGGCATCCCCAGCACCTCGCAGGCCGCCTTGTGCACCGCCATGCGGTCGTAATCGTCCCACACCAGGTCGCCCACCACCGCGCCGTAGAAACGCGTACCGGCAGGGTAGGAGGCTTTCAGTTCGAGAATGTCCTCGATGGTTTCGTTGCGGAACCGCCACGAGTCGTAATCGTTGCGCACCTGGGGGTCGCTGATGGCCACCAGCACGTGCGTGGAGTCGGCTGCCCCGCCGTCGGCAAAGGGTGTGAGGGTGAAGTCGTGCGTGAAGTCTCCCTTGTCCCCGATGCGGGCGTAGAGCAGGGGGCTGCCGTTTTCGTCCACGGGCATTTCGTAGGCCTCGGGCACGGACAAGAAGACGAATTGCGCCGAGTCGTGGCGGTTCATTTCGTACCGTCCTTCCCCGTCGGTCTGCACCACGGAGTAGCCGTCGCTCACCACGGCCTGGGCCACGGGCTGCCCGTCGGTGGTGCGCACATGGCCGGAGAGGGTGTCGGCCAGCACCGCGTGGCTTGCGGATGCGGCCAGGAGCAGGATGTATAAGAATGTCTGTTTCATTTCCTTTTTTCTTTATTATT
>CALUML010000018.1 GCA_944321745.1 uncultured Bacteroidales bacterium | reverse complement strand
GACCTCGCCGGACTGCCCGCCAGCGTGAAACAGGCCGCCGCCGAGGCCGCTGCCGCCGAGGGGCACGAAGGACAGTGGCTCTTCACCACGCAGAAGTCGAGCTTCCTGCCCGTGCTGCAATACGCCGACAACCGCGACCTGCGCCGCGAGCTGCAACTGGCCTACGCCAACCTGGCCAACAACGGGGGCGAACACGACAACAAGGCCGTGGTGAACCGCATCGTGAAACTGCGCGTGGAACAGGCGCACCTCCTGGGCTACGAGTCGCCCGCCGCCCTCATCCTGGACAACACGATGGCCAAGACCCCCGAAGCCGTGTACGCATTCCTCGACCAGGTGTGGCAACCCTCCCTCGCCGCAGCCAAGCGCGAGGCCGCAGAATTACAGGAACTCATGGACAAAGACCTGCCGGGCGAAAAGTTCCAGCCATGGGACTGGGCCTACTACGCCGAAAAACTGCGCCAGCAACGCTACGCCCTCGACGAGGAGGAAGTGCGCGCCTACTTCCAGATGGAGAACGTGCGACAAGGTGCGTTCGGCCTGGCCAACAAGCTCTACGGCCTGCAATTCAAGAAGCTGGAAGGGATGCCCCTCTACCATCCGGACGTGGAAGCCTTTGAGGTGACGGACGCGGACGGCTCGCTCGTCGGCATCCTCTACACCGACTACTACCCCCGCGCCAGCAAGCGCGCCGGAGCCTGGATGAGCGAATTCAGCGGACAATACAAGAAAGACGGCAAGGACCACCGCCCCATCGTGGTGAACGTGGGCAACTTCACCAAGCCCACGGCCGACCAACCCTCGCTGCTCACCATGGACGACGTGCACACCCTCTTCCACGAGTTCGGCCACGCCCTGCACGGCCTGCTCTCCCAGTGCACCTACCCCTCCATCGCCGGGACGAACGTGACGCGCGACTTCGTGGAACTGCCCTCGCAAATCATGGAAAACTGGTGCTTCGAGCCGCAGGTGCTCAAAACCTACGCCCGCCACTACCGCACGGGCGAAGTGATGCCCGACTCGCTCATCGCCAAACTGCAGGCCGCCGCCACTTTCAACCAGGGCTTCATCATGACCGAACTGCTCTCGGCCTCGCTGCTCGACATGGACTACCACGCCCGCACCACCACCGACGACCTGGATGTGGCTGCCTTCGAAAAGGCCTCGCTCGACCGCATCGGCCTCATCCCCGAAATCATCGTGCGCTACCGCAGTACGTACTTCAACCACATCTTCTCCGGCGGCTACGCGGCGGGCTACTACAGCTACACGTGGTCGGCGGTGCTCGATGCCGACGCCTTCCAGGCCTTCAAGGAAACAGGCGACATATACAACAAGGACGTGGCTACGGCCTTCCGCACCAAGGTGCTCGAGCGCGGCGGGTCCGACGACCCCATGAAGCTCTACATCGACTTCCGCGGTGCCGCCCCCGACCCCGACGCCCTGCTGCGCCGCAACGGGCTGAAGTGAGAATTCCACCAGGCCTCTCCCAAGGAAGGGAGGCAGGTTCACCCTTGTGAGCAGCCGTTCAAAAATAACAGACAATATATGGAATAAAAATATAAACCACGGAGACACTGAGGTGACGGGTGGCATCCTCGCAGATGGCAGAGGCCACTTAGCGAAATGCCGCAAACGGCATTCCTCCGTGCTCTCCTTGGAACGAAGAACGGGGATAGACAAGACGCGTCTCTCCGTGCCTCTGTGGTTTAAAATTTAATTCAATATAAACTCTAATGAATGTGCCCCCGCACCCCAAGCCTCCCCGGAGTTTATCCCGGTTTATCGGGAGGGGAGGCGGGAGGGGCATCCTTTTTCATATGAAACGATACCTGTTCATTCTGCTGGCCGTGCTGGCCGTGTCAAGCCCCGCGTGGGGCAGGGCGCGGCGTGGTGACAGGGCCGACCGCGCCGCCGCGCCGCGCCTCACCGAGGCGGAGGAGAAGCAATTCTTCCTCTATTACTACGAGGCGGTGCGCCTGCGCGACCAGGCCCTGTACGACCAGGCCCTCGACGCGCTGCTGCTGTGCTACGCCATCGACTCGCTCGACCCCGGCCTCAACGCCGACCTCGGCCTGCTCTACGGCTCCATCGGACTCATCGACGAAGCCGAGGCGCGCCTGGCCAAGGCCGTGGAACTGCAACCGGCAAACTGGTGGTACAACCTGCGCCTCATCAACCTGCTCACCGAACGCAAGCAATTCGACCGCGCCATACGCCTCGCCACGGACTTGCAGCAGGTGTACCCCTACCGCGAAGACGTGTACTACATGCTCGCCTCGCTCTATGCCCAGACCGGGCAGACGGCCAAGGCAGCCGAGGCCTACAACACCATGGAGCGCATGGTGGGCATCAACGAGACCCTCTCGCTGGAGAAGTTCCGCCTGTACGCCCAGGCCCGGCAAAACAAGAAGGCCGTGGGCGAAATCGACCGCCTCATCGCGGCCTTCCCGCACGAGACGCGCTACCAGGTGCTGCGCGGCGACATCTACATGCAGCAGCACCAGCCCGACGAGGCACTCGCCGTGTACCGCGACGTGCTGGCCCGCGACCCGCAGAACCCCTACGTGTACCTCTCCCTGTCCGACTATTACAACGCCACCGGCCAGCCCGACCAGGCAATGGACATGATCGTGACCGCCCTGCGCAACGAACAGCTCGACGTGGACACCAAGATGGGCATCCTGGGCAAGTACATCGAAAAGCTGCTGGCCAACCAGAAGAAGATAGACGAAACGGAAGAACTTTTCAAACTGCTGATAGAATACTACCCGCTCGAAGAGCAGGTGCACGCCTACTACGCCACCTTCCTGCAATACCAGGGGCGCAAGGAGGAAATGCTCGACGAACTGGAGACCCTGCTCTACATCAACCCCGCCAACGAAGGGGCGTGGCTGCAACGCCTGCAAACCTACCTGGCCGACGGCGACCTGCCCCGCGTGCTGGCCGTAGCCGACCAAGGCCTGGAAAGCCTGCCCGAGTCGGCCAGCCTGCTCTTCTACAAGGCGGTAGCCCTGATGCAGCTGAAAGACTACCCGGCCGCCCTGGCCGCCGTGCGCGAGGCGTTAGCCCTGTTCGACGCGGGCAAGGCCAACAACAAAGCCCTGCAAAGCAACCTCTACGCGCAGCTGGGCGACCTGCACTACCAGCTGGGCAACGCGCCCGAAGCCTTCGAAGCCTACGAGAACGCCCTGCGCCTCGACCCCGGCAACGTGTACACGATGAACAACTACGCCTACTACCTGTCGCTGGCGGGCGAGAACCTGCGCCGGGCCGAGCAGCTGAGCGCGAAGACGGTGGAAGCCGAGCCGAAAAACAGCACCTTCCTCGACACCTACGCCTGGATACTCTACCGGCAGGGCAGCTACTCGCTGGCCAAGTTCTACATCGAGCGCGCCATCGACAACCTCGACCCCGAGGAGGACAACTCCGTGCTGTACGACCACTACGGCGACATCCTGCAAGCCAGCGGCGAAAAGGAAAAAGCCGTCGAGATGTGGCGCAAGGCACAGGAGCTGGGGCTGGACACCGGCGCGAAGATAGAAGCCTCCACAAGCCCCTCACAGGAAGGGGATGTGGCCGACCCGCAATGACATCAGACAACATATAAAATCTTACATTATTATATATGATGGGAAACCGCCGCTTGTCGTGCTTGCTTAAGCCCCTCCTCCGGAGGGGTTGGGGAGGCCTGCGGGCTTTTTGGGCAGGCCTGGTTCTCCTGCTCCTCGCCACTCCCCTCCCCGCCCAGACCGCCTTCGTGTGGCAGGCCGGCGCGCAGGCGTTTTTCGACAACGAGGAATACGCCCGCTCCGCCGTGCAGTCGCCTCAGACCATGGCGGGCGTGCACCTCGCCCCGCAGGTGGGCGTGAGCTGGCAGGGGCGGCACCGCGTGTTCGCCGGGGTGGACGCGCTGAAGGAGTTCGGCACCGACCGCGTCATCGACCGCGCCGACCTCATGGCCTATTACGAATTCGAAAGCCCCGCCTTCCACTTCCGCATGGGCGCGTTCCCCCGCCGCGACGTGCTCGGCCGCTATCCCCGCATGTTCTTCCAGGACTCCGTGGCCTACTTCCGCCCGGTGATGACGGGGCTGTTCTGGGAATACCACCGCCCCCGGGGCTACTTCAACGTGTGGCTGGACTGGACGGGGCGGCAGGACGAGGGGCGGCGCGAGACGTTCTTCATGGGCTGGTCGGGGCGTTACCAGCGCGGCGTGTTCTACGCGCAGCACTTCGGCTACATGTACCACTTCGCCAGGAGCAAGCACCCGGCCGTGCCCGAGCACCTGCACGACAACGGCTTGCTGCTCGTTTCCGCTGGGGTGGACTTCGCCCGCCTGGCCCGCTTCGACAAGTTGGAGCTTAACGCAGGTTGGAGTGCCGGGCTGGAGCGCGACCGCGACGACGGCACGGGGGCATGGCACGTGCCGCAGGGCTTCCTCGCCGAGCTGGCGGTGGAGTGGCGCGGCATCGGCCTCTACAACACCTATTACCGGGGCGGGGCGCAGCAACGCTTCTACCCGCAATACGGCAACGCCCTCTACTGGGGCGACACCTTCTACCGCACGCGGGAATACAACCGCACCGACCTCTACGTGCAGTTCTTCCGCTCGCCCGTGGTCGACGTGCGGCTTACCGCCTCGTTCCACCTGGCCGAGCGGCATCTGTACAACTCGCAGAGCCTCACCGCCTCGTTCCACCTCGACAACTTCTCGGAACACGACGGGCAGCCCTACCGCCCCTTCTGGCAGGGATGGTTCGGGAAGAATGATAAGCATCAGAGACAATAAACTTCCGACATATTTGTGCTTTATAAAGAAAAAATATACCTTTGCCGTCTCACAATTAAAATGACCTGCCTATGATATAACGCGCACTTTTATGCGCACATTTTAAGGACATATTGGAAAAAGCGTTAGCTTTAATTCTTGCTTATTGAAACTTCGGAACTTTCAAATGCAACCAAGAAATAAAGTTTGGACGCTCACGCAATACCTGCGTGGGCCTTACTCTGTTATTTGGTTGCATGGTATCCGAAGACCTCAATAAGCGAATGACAAAGTTTTGTCCACGCTTTTTTTATGTGCGCATTTCCCCTGCGAGGGAGGGACAAACCAATAAAAGGATATCAAAACACCAACAAAAAGAAAACCTATGTTTACTAATATGATTCAAAGAAGCTGCACCGCGACATTGTTTGCGGCAGTCCTGTGGAGTATGGCATTTGTGCTCCATTCCTGTTCGGAAGAGCCGGTCACATCCGGCAGCAACAACAATCAGCAGACTTCCAGCACCAATTTGGAAGCACCTTCTGGTGTGACGGCAAAAGTCAGTGGCAAATCTATTATTGTTAGTTGGAATGCTGTTAGCGGAGCGAGCAAGTACGTTGTGTATGTGTATCGCGAACATTGGAAAGATGAGTTAGGTTACCTGGAAGCCGGAACCGTCACCGGGACCTCTTTCACGGACAAACCCGTTTACACTTGCAATTATTACTATAAGGTAAAAGCCGTTAGTGCAAGTGGCAACGCAAGCGAGTTCAGTTCTATCGCTTCCTGCTATTTCCCCAATGGCAAGCCTACAGGAGGAAACGATGACGAGCCGGGAGGTGGGGATGACCCTGGTGACGACGATGGACAGGACGACGATAAAGTGCTCCCACCCAGTGCCCCCACGGGCGTGCGGGCGGAAAACTACGGGAGTGCCCTCTTGCCCGAAGTGCGTATTTCATGGAATCCCGTTTCCAACGCCACCAGCTACAAGGTATATCGTTCCAGGAGCGCGAGCGGGACGTACTCGCAAATAGGGTCGGCAACAACCTTCACTTTCCTTAGCGATTTTTCGCCCAATGAAGGCACGAACTATTACAAAGTAAAAGCGGTGAACAGTGCCGGGTCAAGTCCGTACAGTTCATCAGTCTCGTTCACATACGACCCGGAAACGGCGGTAAGGCCATGTCCGGTAAAGTATGGGAATTGCACGGTAAGTGGCAGTAAGATGACTTTGCGCTGGACAGTTCCGACTTCATCGGGTTGTGGTAAACCTGACAAAGCTTATTTGCGTGTGCGGGAATCGATAACTGGTGACTATGTTGATTTGCAGACGTTATCCGGGACAGCCACATCTGCTTCATTTACCTATACTGGCTGGATTGACAACAACGGTTATGTATATGTCGGCATCATTACCGAAAATGCCAAAGGCACTTCGGGAGGCGTGCCCAAGGTGTACGACACTAAAAACAAACGCTGGATCAACTGATCAAGAAAAAGCGATAGTTGCAAAGAATTTGCTGATTAACTGACACAGGAAAAAAGCCGTATCGGACTCCACGATGAGCGAGATGCGGCTTTTTGGCCATGTTAACAGGTACTATTGATTATACAAAAATCACAGTACGGAATTTCATTTCCGCACGGACGCCATTTTATTTTCGTGCTGACGCAATTTTTCTTCCGTCCGCACGTTGTTTTTTATGGAGAATGTCCCGGTGCGGCACCGGGCGGAGGGGAGGCATTTCGTTCATATCTTTTAACAGATATGGCCTCCGCAGGCGAAAAAGGGGGGATGCAAGCGGTGCGGGGATGGCGGTGCGTGAAAAACGGGCTGTGGTACAACTGGATGAAACCGCCCGGACCGAGGGGCATAAAAAAAGAAGAGGCTTTTCGCAAAGCCCCTTCCCCACTCAATAGGTACTAGTTTCTTCTAAAAGGTATAAAAAAGATTGTGTTGTTTAGTTAACAGTTGCAAAGTAACGCCTAATAATCGAGGTGGGCAAAAAAAAAAACATGTTGTACAACCTATTTTCGGCTATTTCCGCCAACACCTCATCCTGCATCAAATTTTATTTTTTAAAACCATCCCGCTACATGCCAACGGTTTAACAACACAAACGCCTTTATCATTACAAATTTATTTTCACATAACAAAGCAAATACGCGTCTTTTTTTCCAAAAAAATCATCATATCTCTGACAATTTGCAGCCTCCCGTCCCCGCCATCCGGCTTGTGCCTCCCCGGGAAGTTTCCAAATTGGCACCCTCAAAGGCCCGTTCCGGCAGGCCCCCCCCAAGGGATGCGTCAGAAGAAGCTCACAATCAGCCCCGCGCAGCCTATCACCACGATGACGCTCCCCGTGACGAGGTTGATGAGCCTCAGCCCCCTCAATCCCAGCTTGTCCTTGAAATGGCTCACGATGTAGGTGAGCAACAGCCACCACGCCGTGGCACCCACGAGGATGCAGCCGATGCCTACCAGGTAGTGCAGGGCGGGGCTGCGCTCGGCGATGAAGTCGAACCGGGCGAACAGGGCCATGAGCACGAACAGAATGAGCGGGTTGGAGAAGGTGAGCCCGAAGGCGGTGAGGTAATCGCTCACCAGGCTGCCCTTGGAGACCACGCGAAGCTGCGTCTGCGAAGTGGGGCGGCTCTTGATGATGAATGCGCCGAACAGCACCACCACGATGGCCCCCGTGAACTGGAACACGACCTGGTGCGCCTCGATGAACCCGATGACAAAGCGCAGGAAAAACAGGGTGACGAACGTGTACACCAGGTCGGACGTGGTGGCACCCAGCCCCGTGACGATGCCGTGCGCCCGCCCGCGCGTCAGGGTGCGCTGCACGCACAACATGCCGATGGGCCCCAGCGGCACCGAGATGCACAGCCCGATGATGATACCTTTTATGGCCAGTTCAAGCATGGGATGAATCCTTGTCTTGTTTCATAACGCAAAAATAGGGATAAATGTTGAAAAACGGGAAGAAAACGGGCGGCGGCAGAAAGGCGGCGGGATGTTTGACGGTATGCGGATTATTTCGTAACATTGCCCCATAAAATCGCATATGACGTTTAAATAGCTACAAAACTCTACTAAAAAACAGGAAAAGCAATGAAAGCAATCTCGAAGTATGCCGCCGCCATCGTGCTGGCGGTGGTGGTGCTCGCCCTGGCGGCGGGCAGTTTTTACAGCATCGACACCGGCGAGCGGGGCGTGGTGCTGCGTTTCGGCAAGCTCACCGCCGTGGCGGGCGAAGGGCTGAACGTGAAGATGCCTTTTGTGGACGAGGTGAAGAAAATGTCCATCCGCGACCACAACCTCACGCTGCGTGCCGAGGTGTCGTCCAGCGACATCCAGACCATCGCCGTGGAAGTGGGGCTTGTCTACTCCCTCGACCCGCAGCAGGTGGGACGCGTGTTCCAGACCTACGGGCAGGACATCGAGCGCACCCTCCTGCGCCCCACCCTGTCGGAAAAGGTGAACGCCGTCATCGCCGAATATCCCATCGAGGCCTTCGTGGAAAAGCGCGCTGAGATATCCGACCGCATCAACACCACCTTTGCCGAGCAGGTGGCGGGCAGCGGCATCCTGGTCAAGAGCCTGCTCATCACGAGCCACGACTTCAGCGATGAGTTCAACAAAGCCATCGAGGACAAGAAAATAGCCGAACAAGGCGCGTTGACCGCCAAATTCACCCTGGAGCGCATGAAGCTGGAGGCCGAGGCGCAGAAGGTGAAGCAGGCTTCGCTCTCCGAAATGGTGTTGCAGGAAATGGCCATCAACAAGTGGGACGGCAAGCTGCCGCAATATTTCAGCGGCGACCAGCTGCCCTTCATCACGCTGAAATGACGCGGCGCGGTTCCACGCTCCGCTGCCCCGCGCAAGCGCGGCTGGGGGAGGCGGCGGATTTTTGTCGGGCCAAACGATGCCGCGTATAAGAGAAAAGTCGTATTTTTGCCCCATTGTAATCAAACAAAATACAGACTATCATGAGACTTATCATCCAACCCGATTACGAAAACGTGTCGAAATGGGCGGCCAACTACGTGGCCGCAAGTATCAACCGCGCCAATCCCACGGCGGAAAAACCCTTCGTGCTGGGGTTGCCCACCGGCTCGTCGCCGCTGGGCATGTACCGCGAGCTGATACGGCTCAACCAGGGTGGGGTGGTGTCGTTCAAGCACGTCATCACTTTCAACATGGACGAGTACGTGGGCTTGCCCAAGGAACACAAGGAAAGCTACTATTCCTTCATGTGGAACAACTTCTTCAGCCACATCGACATCGAGCGGGCGAACGTGCACATCCTCAACGGCAACGCGCCCGACCTGGAACAGGAATGCGCCGACTACGAGGCGGCCATCCGGGCGGTGGGTGGCATCGACCTCTTCCTGGGCGGCATCGGGCCGGACGGGCACATCGCCTTCAACGAACCCGGCTCGTCGCTCGCCTCGCGCACCCGGCAGAAGACGCTCACCACGGACACCATCATCGCCAATTCGCGCTTCTTCGACAACGATGTGAACCTGGTGCCCAAGACGGCCCTCACCGTAGGCGTGGGCACGGTGCTGGATGCCCGCGAGGTGCTCATCATCGTGAACGGGCATGGCAAGGCGCGCGCCCTGCGCCACGCGGTGGAAGAGCCGGTGAACCACATGTGGACCATCAGTGCCCTCCAGCTGCACCCGCGCGGCATCATCGTGTGCGACTACGACGCGTGCGCCGAGCTGAAGGTGGGCACGTACAAGTACTTCCTCGACATCGAGAAGGACACGCTGAACCCCGACACGCTGCTGTAAGGGTAACCCCTCCAAACCTCCCCTAAAGGGGAGGCTTAGCATGGCCGTGGAGCTGTTATTACATAAAAAGCTGGAAATGCAGTTTAATGCTTTTCCAGCTTTTTGTGCTTAAAGAATGTTTTGACAATTAGTACGTGTATCTCAGGAAAAATCTGTTTGGAGCACCATACTTATAGTATTCTTCTTCCTCGGCAGCTTTCCCATTGCCCCATTCCCGCATACGTGTTCCTGTCATTTCTGATTTGGGAATGTTGAATACTTCATCAATGTAAAACTCGTTGCTTATCATTTTCCTTTCTCCTTCCTGCCCTACTCTATAGACAATGACATTGCCAAAAGTGACGGGGCTCTCCTCATGCGTTAAAGAAACACGAAGCACATCACTCATTGTGCGCGGGTTCCTGTACATGCCACGATAACGGAGCAGCGAACTGTTAATGGTGAAACCGCCTGCATAGCGCATGGTGCGAGGAGGAATGACGAGAATTTCGGTCTCACGCTCGGAAACGGATTCCCAACTTTCGCTCCAATTCGTATATGTCTCATCAACGGTAGCCGACCAACTGCTTCCTTTTGGGATGTACCCCCAAAAACTGACACCATTTACCGTTGCCCAACCACTTTGTTTACTATGAACAGAGGTACTTACGGAAGTAGCCGAGCTGCGCCCGTATGTCTCGCCAGACTCAAATTCTCTTTCCTTAAAGTAGCATTCAGCCATTTGGTTCTTCACGAAAAAAGTCTCTGTCAAATCAACGTACAAATATTCATCCGTTTTGTTCTCTATCAGAAAGCCGCCATTTCCTCCGTTCCTCCACATATTATAATGAATAGCGCATTCTTCATTTTCAAAGACAAAGCGGTTTTCTGTTTTTTGCATCTCGGTCGTTGAGTTTACACTGTAAATCTGATAAAATACAGAAGTGGACATACACGAGGTTAATAGTCCACAAAGTATGAGTGCCAACGCGGATTTCAGAAATGATTTCATTTTTTGTATATCTGTTTAATGAGCAGTATGCCCTCCCGGAAGAGGATTTGTAGAAGCTTTCAACACAGCACACAACCCATGGCGATGCTGTAGAACTTGGACTGTATGCTTTCGCTGCGCGAGGTGAGCACCACGGGCTTCGACGTGCCTTGGAGCAGTCCGCCCATTTCCGCCCCGGCAAAAATCATGAGCCCCTTGTAGAACGAGTTGGCCGACTCGAAACTGGGGAATATCAGCACGTCGGCATCACCCAGCACAGGTGTGGGCACGTGCTTGATGCTGCCCCGCTCGCGGTCCAGTGCCAGGAACACGTCCATCGGCCCGTCCATGATGACATCGCCGAACTCGCCCTGCCGCCAGCATTGCATCACGTCGAGGTAGTCCTGCATGTAATGTATCTTCGGGTTGGCCTTTTCCGTGGCGTGGATGAGAGCCACCTTGGGCCGCTCGATGCCGAACTTGTGCGCCGTGGCGATGGCGTAGCGGATGATGGCCTTTCGTTGCTCCAGCGTGGGCGAGGGGATGACGGCGGGGTCGCTGAAGAACAACAGCTTGTGGTAGCGCGGTATTTCCAGGGCGGCGTTGTACGTGAGCGTCTCGCCGGGCGGCAGCAGTCCCCGTTCCTTGTCCAGTATGGCACGCAGGATGACATCGGTGTTCACCAGCCCCTTCATCAGGATGTCGGCCTCGCCCTCGCGCACCATGCGCACGGCTTCGAGCGTGGCGGACTGCACGTCGGGGCAGTCGATGATGTGAATGTGGGCGGAATGCCCGCTCTCGAACAGGTGGGGCGACTCGATGGCGGCCACGTCGCCGATGAGGTAGGCTTCGATGATGCCTGCGTCCAATGCCCGCATCACGGCAGCAAGCGTGTGTTCGTCCACGGCATTGGCCACGGCAAGCCGCTTGCGGCAACACACGTCCTTAAGGTGAGCGGTGAGCGCGGCAAAAGAGGAGATAGCTGTCATAGGAGTGTAAGTTATGTGCCTGACAAATGTAAGAATAAATTCCTTGCTGGCAATGGAAACAGGGGCAAAAAGAAAGGATTTCGGCGGTCAGGCCGAAATCCTTCTGTCTTTTTGACAAAATAGTGCTTCGTCTATTTTGTTTGCTTGCAGTCCGCTGCGGACTATGCCGGGTGGATCGCTTCAGACGGGCAAACGTCCGCGCAAGTTCCACAATCGGTGCACACGTCCGGATCGATATGATAAATATCGCCTTCCGAAATAGCTCCTACCGGGCATTCGCTGATGCAAGTGCCGCAAGCTACACAATCTTCTGAAATTACGTAAGCCATTTTCTTTTAAGTTTAGGTTAGTATTAATTAGTCCTGCAAAAGTAACGCTTTTTCCATATTCGCAAAAACTTTTCAAGAGGATTTTTTGCGGCGAAAACCTTGCGGTGTGTGTTTAAATGGATTGACGGCAGGGCGTTCCTATTGTATTCTGAAAAAAACACCTATCTTTGTGCCACTGTTGCCCATGTGCTCCATGAAAAAGCTCTGTGCCTTCATATTGCTTGTGCTGGTGGCCTTGCCGTCGTCGTTTGCCCGGCGCAGCGAGGTCGACTCCCTGTTTGCCGAACTGGACCGGGTGTTGCAGCAAGGCGACTTGTACGTGGAACAGCGCGAACGCAAGATAAACGACTACAAGCAGTCGTTCGGCATCCCCAGCCTGCTGCCCGCCCAACGGTATGAAATCAACCGCAAGCTGTACGACATGTATTATCCCTTCAAGCCCGACTCCGCCATCGTGTACGCCCGGCAGGGCATCCAGCTGGCCGAGACCTTGGGCAAGCGCAGTTGGGTTACCGAGTCGAAGTTGCGCCTGGCTTCCGTGTACACCATGAAGAGCATGTTCATCGATGCCTTGGAACTTATCCGCTCCATCCCGGTGCGCGAGTTGAACAAGGACCTGCAACGGCAATACTATTCCACCTACATCCACCTGCTTTCACTCTATCCCCACCAAGGCAATGCCGGAATAGAGAACCGCATCCGCGACTACCGGGGCGAACTGGTGCGGCTGCTCGACCCGGAGTCCGACGACTACAAGAGCTATCTGGCCGACAGGCTCTCGGCCGACAGGCGATACAATGAAGCACTGGCACTCTACTTCGAGTTGTACCGCAAGATTGAGCCGGTCACCCACCGGCAGGCCATGATGGCGCACAGCATCGCCCAGTGCTACCGCCGGATGGGCGACTACGAGATGCAGAAGAAGTACTTTGCCACAGCTGCCATAGCCGATGCCTGCAACGGCATCAAGGAGAATGCCGCCCTGCGCGCCCTGGCCGTGGTGTGTTACGAGACCGACGACATCGAGCGGGCCTACCGCTACATATACCGCTCCATGGAGGACGCCATGTTTGCCAACGTCAACTTCCGCATGGTGGAGATTTCGCAGATTTTCCCCATCATCGAGCGGTCGTACCAGCAAAAGGTGCAGGGGCAACGCAACCGCCTGCGCTGGCTCACGGCCTGCATCGGCCTGCTACTGGTGGCCTTGGTCGTGGCCATGCTGTTCGTCGTGCGGCAAATGAAGAAGCTGGACAAGACACGCCGGGCTTTGTCCGAGGCAAACAACCAGCTGAAGTCACTGAACGAAAGCCTGAAACGGTCGAACGAGGAGACAGGCCGAGCCAACGAGCGGATACGGCAGTTCAACAAGGAGCTCTCCGAGGCCAACCGCCTGAAGGAAGCATACATCAGCCAGTTCCTTACCATCTGCTCGGTGTACATCCGCAAGCTGGAAAACTACCAGAACACGCTGAACAAGAAAGCACTCGAAAACCGCACCGCCGAACTGTACAAGATGCTCAAGTCGCGCGACATGGTGGAAGAGGAGATGAAAGAGCTGAACCGGCTGTTCGACACCATTTTCCTCGACCTGTACCCCACCTTCATAGACGATTTCAACGCCTTGATGCCCGAAAGCGAACGTTTCCATTCCAAAACCAGCGAACTGCTCAGCACCGAGCTCCGCATTTTCGCCCTCATCCGCTTGGGCATCAACGACAGCTCGCAGATAGCAGATTTCCTACACTATTCGCTGGCCACCATTTACAACTACCGCACCCGTGTGCGCAACAAAGCCCTCATCCCCGCTGCCGAGTTCGAGAACGCCATCATGCGCATCGGGGTTATCGAGTAGCGGGGAGGGGCATGATGCGTCCCCCCTGCTTCGGGTGCTCCACCCCCTATCTTGAGAACTTGCCTTTAGGCAAAAGGGCAAGACCCCTTTAGGCAAAAGGGTAAGACCCCTTTTAGGCAAAAGGGTAAGACCCCTTTTAGGCAAAAGGGTAAGACCCCTTTTAGGCAAAAGGGTAAGACCCCTTTGGGCAAAAGGGTAAGACCCCTTTGGGCAAAAGGGTAAGACCCCTTTGGGCAAAAGGGTAAGACCCCCTTGGGCAAAAGGTAAGACCCTTGGGCAAGCATGAGGGCGGTATGAACCTTTAACCCAAATCGGTCATTAGACCATTCGTTGAATATCTTTGCCCGCTTTCTGTCTTGTGACGGCGTTTTTTGTTGCCTTTTCTCTTAACATAGCCCGCTATGCCTTCGAAAAAAGCCGCCAGAAACCGCTCGCCACAAGAACTGATAACCTTTCAGCACAAGGCTGGGGAGCATGCACCCGCGTTGAGCAAGGGGGAAACCACCCTTGATACGGACATAATACGGGCATCGAGACGGCATTTCATTTATATTTTTCAATCTGGGCAAAAACGCAATTACCTGTATGATAATAACTCTAACTATTATTTGATTTATATTTTCTTTATATGCGATTTTTTTTGTAAGGACGGCCTTGTACCTTTGCAATGTGAGAAATTCGGGGTTTATCCCCAACATGTAAAGAACAACACGGTATTTTATCATGGATTCCAAACTTAAAGTTGGTATCATCGGATTCGGACGCATGGGCGGTTTTTATCTCGCGGCCATGCAGCAAAGCGGCGAATGGGACGTGGCCTACATCTGCGATGTGTGCCAAGAGTCGCGCGAGCTGGCCGCCAAGCTCTCCCCCACTTCCATTGTTGTAGACAACGAGCAAGTGATATTCGACGACCCGCAAGTGCAGGTGGTCGTGCTTTCCACGTTGGCCGATGCCCGCCGCGAACAGGTGCGCAAGGCGTTGGCCGCAGGCAAGCATATCATTTCCGAAAAACCCATTGCCGACACGCTGGACCATGCGTGGGACGTGGTGCATATGACGGAGGCGAACCCCCACCTGCTCACCACGGCCAATCTCTACCTGCGCAATTCGTGGTATCATCAGACCATCAAGGAATTTATCGAACAGGGCGAAATCGGCGAGCTGGCCATCATCCGCGTGTGCCACATGACGCCGGGTTTGGCTCCGGGCGAGGGACACGAATACGAAGGGCCGGCCTTCCACGATTGCGGCATGCACTATGTGGACATCGCCCGCTGGTATGCCGGGGCGGAGTTCAAGACATGGCATGCCCAGGCCGTGCGCATGTGGAGCTACAAGGACCCGTGGTGGCTGCAATGCCACGGCACGTTTGACAACGGGGTCGTGTATGACATCACACAGGGTTTCGTGTACGGCCAGTTGGCGAAGGACCAGACGCATAATTCCTACATCGACATAATTGGCACGAAGGGCATTGCCCGCATGACGCACGACTTCAAGACGGCGGTAGTGGAACTGCGCGGCGTGACGCAGACACACCGCATCGAGCGGCCCTATGGCGGGAAGAACATCGACCGCTTGTGCGCGCGCTTTGCCGCCTCGCTGCGGTCGGGCGTGCGCAACCCGCACCTGCCCACCATGCGCGACACGGCCATGGCGTCGCAGTATGCCTGGATGTTCCTCGACGATGCCCGCCAACACGACATGCCCGCCATCGGCTCGCTGGACACGCTGGAGGAAATACGCGAACGCCGCCGCCACATGACCAACGGATACGGGCTGATACATAGAAACGTGAGAGGATGAACCCGCCTCCGTTAAAGAAACATAAAAGGACATCCGGGCGAGGCACTACATGAGCGGAAAGCCGTACCTTTGGAGAGGTGAGGAACAAGCGAGAGGCAAGAGGTGAGAGGTAAGAGGTGAGGAATAAGGAGTAAGAGGCAAGGAGCAAGAGAAAATTTTCAATTTTCAACTATCAATTATAACAATCATGGGACTTTTGTTTTTAGGCAACTTGGGTGCCGGTGAAATCCTGATTATCGCATTGGTCGTGCTGCTGCTTTTCGGCGGCAAGAAGATACCCGAACTGATGAAAGGCCTGGGTAAAGGCGTGAAGAGCTTCAAGGACGGCATGAAGGATGTGGAACAGGAGATAGAGAAGATAAATTAGACGCCCAGTTACGAGCTACGAGCTACAAGTTACAAGGCCAACGGCCTTGTGGCGTTCAGCGTAGGGCAACGCCCTACGAACAGAGGCGAGAGGCAAGGAGTAAGGGGTAAGGGGTGAGGAGTAAGAAATTTGCTTTCCCTCCTTCCGTGCCAATCCGTTCAATCCGCGCTATCCGTGCGCTAAATCAACATTCATTATATTATTAACCAACCAAGAAGAACGTATTGATATTATGTCAAGCGAGATTTCAAGAAGAAGCTTTCTGAAGCAGGGCGCAGCGGCTGCCATCGGGCTGGCCGTGGTGCCGAGTACGGTTCTGGGGAAGAAATACGGACACGTATCCCCGAGTGACAAACTGAACATCGCCGCCGTGGGCATCGGCGGGATGGGGCACGCCAACATCAACCACGTGAAAAAGACGGAAAACATCGTGGCGTTGTGCGACGTGGACTGGAAGTATGCCAAGGGCGTGTTCGACGAATTCCCCAACGCAAAGAAGTATTGGGACTACCGCAAGATGTACGACGAAATGGGCAAGTCCATCGATGCCGTCATCATTGCCACCGCTGACCACACGCACGCCATCATCACGGCCGATGCCATGACCATGGGCAAGCACGTGTATTGCCAGAAGCCGTTGACGCACTCGGTATATGAGTCGCGCCTGCTCACCAAGCTGGCCGCCTCCACGGGCGTGGCCACGCAGATGGGCAACCAAGGCTCGTCCGACGAAGGAACGGACCTGGTATGCGAATGCATCTGGAGCGGTGCCATCGGCGAAGTGACGAAGGTGGAATGCGCCACCGACCGCCCCATCTGGCCGCAGGGCTTGAACGCTCCCGAAAAGGCCGACCGCGTGCCCAAGACCCTGGATTGGGACCTCTTCACCGGCCCGGCCAAGCTGAACCCCTACAACGCCATCTACCACCCGTGGAACTGGCGCGGCTGGTGGGACTACGGTACGGGAGCGTTGGGCGACATGGCCTGCCACATCCTGCACCAGCCGTTCCGCGCCTTGAAGTTGATGTATCCCACGAAGGTGGAAGCCTCGTCCACCCTGCTGCTCAATGCTTGCGCCCCGCAGGCCCAGCACGTGAAGATGATTTTCCCCGCCCGCGACAACATGCCGAAGGTGGGCATGCCCGAAGTGGAAGTGCACTGGTACGACGGCGGCATGATGCCCGACCGTCCCGCCGGGTTCCCGCAGGGCCGCCAGCTGATGCAGAGCGGCGGCGGGCTGACGATATTCCACGGCACGAAGGACACGCTGATATGCGGTTGCTACGGCGAACATCCGTGGCTGCTCTCGAACCCCGACCATGAACTGAAGCGCGGTGACTTCCCCGAAGTATGCCGCCGCGTGCCCAACGCCATGAACGGCGGTCACGAAATGGACTGGGTACGTGCCTGCAAGGAAGACAAGGACAGCCGCGTGGCTTGCAAGTCCGACTTCTCGGAAGCCGGTCCGCTCAACGAAATGGTGGTGATGGGTGTGCTGGCCGTGCGCCTGCAAGCCTTGAACCGCACGTTGGAATGGGACGGCGCGAACATGTGCTTCACCAACATCGACCCGGACGAAACCATCCGCACCGTGGTGAAAGACGGATTCAAGATACACGACGGACATCCCACGTTCGACAAGACATGGACCGACCCCGTCAATGCCCAGGCATTCGCCCAGGAACTCATCAAGCACAACTACCGCGAAGGTTGGAAGCTGCCCGACATGCCGAGGTAAAGAAAGCGCGGAATCGCGGAATCGCAGAACCGCTGAATCGCGGAAACGCTGGCTTGCAGAAGCGATTCTTCGATTTTGCGATTCCCCGATTCAGCGAGTCTGCGATTCTGCGATTCCCCAAATAAAGAAACAATCAACATTTAATTAAACAAATATGAAAAACGTAGTATTATCAGTAACCTGCGCCGCGTTAGCCCTTTCATTGGTAGCCTGCGGCGGCAAAGCAAACAAAAAAACATCAGAAAGTAAGACCCAAACAGAAAACAAAGTGCCTGAATACAGAGTGCTGGACAACCCCCAGGTGAACCTGGACGAGTTTGCCAAGGATGAAAACGGCTACATCTCCATTTTCGACGGCAAAACATTCAAAGGCTGGAGAGGCTACGGCAAAGACGTGGTACCCGGCAAGTGGACCATCGAAGACGGCTGCATCAAGTTCAACGGCACCGGCGGTGGCGAAGCCCAGGATGCCGATGGCGGCGACTTGATTTTTGCCCACAAGTTCAAAAACTTCGAACTGACCTTCGAATGGAAAGTGGACAAGGGCAGCAACTCCGGCATCCTCTACCTGGCGCAGGAAGTGGAAGCCAAAGACCCGCAAGGCAACTGGCGCATGGAACCGATTTACATCTCGGCTCCCGAAGCCCAGATTTTGGACAATGAAAACCACCCCGATGCCAAGCTGGGCGTGGACGGCAACCGCAAGTCCATGTCCCTGTATGACATGATTCCGGCCAAGCCGCAGAATTCGAAGCCTTACGGCGAATGGAACACATCTTCCATCATGGTGTACAAAGGCACGGTCATCCACAACCAGAACGGGCAGAACGTGGTAGAATACCACCTGTGGACGCAGCAATGGACCGACATGCTGCAAGCCAGCAAGTTCAGCCAGGAAAAATGGCCTTTGGCATTCGAACTGCTGAACAACTGCGGCGGTGAAAACCATGAAGGTTACATCGGCCTGCAGGACCACGGCGACAACGTATGGTTCCGCAACATCAAAGTGAAGATTTTGGACTAATCCTGGGTTCATGACAGAATGAGAAACGGGCTGTCCGGCAAGCAGACCTTGGTCGGCTGGCGGGCAGCCCTTCTTTTTAATGATTGTCCGCATTGGGATTTAGAACACAGGATAATACGGATCAAACAGATTTACACGGATATTTTGCCAAGGATGCCATGACCATCAGCAGTATCCTCATCCGTGACAATCCGTTAAATCCGCTCAATCCGTGTTCGTTCTTATTTTGATACACCCTCGGTGGATGCCCGCCGCTTTCAAGACGGCAGGCTATGTGTGCTCCCCGGAGACGGGGCACGCCCCGTCTCTACTACCGTGCCGGGGTAACAAACGTCCTATTGTACCTATTGTGTTTTACAAACATGAACGGCCTGCAGGCAAATTGCGGATATTCATTTTCCTTTTTATGTTTTCCCACGGAATGAAAAAGATAATTATGGCCAGCCTGCTGTTGTGGCAGGCCGTCGCAGCTGTAAGCCAGACACGGGTCATTGCGCACAGGGGATTCTGGGACACGCCAGGCTCGGCGCAGAACTCCATAACCGCCTTGCAGCGGGCGCAACAGGCCGGCGTGTATGGTTCCGAACTGGACATCCTGCTTACGTCGGATGGCGTGCCGGTGGTGAACCACGACGACGTGCTGGGTGGCATGCGCATCGAGGATACGCCTTATGGCCGGTTGAAGGACTTGACGCTGCCCAACGGCGAACCGCTCCCCACCCTAGAGGCTTACCTGGAGCAAGGGAAGAAAGACCCCTCGGTGCGCCTGGTGCTCGAAATAAAACCACACTCCACGACGAACCGCGAGGACTGCGCCGTGCTGGCCGTGACGGGCCTCGTAGAGCGGCTTGGCATGGAGGCGCAAGTGGAGTACATTTCCTTCAGCCTCAACATTTGCCGCAAGCTGAAGGAGTTTGCCCCCGAAGCGCAAGTGGCCTACTTGGAAGGAAACCTCTCGCCCGACGACGTGAAGCGTGCCGGGCTGGACGGCATCGACTACCACCACTCCCTGCTGGCCACGCATCCCGACTGGGTGGCGCGGGCGCATGCCCTGGGACTGACGGTGAATGCCTGGACCGTGAACCGGGAGGAGGACATGCGGCGGCTCATCGAGGCCGGTGCCGACTTCATTACCACGGACAATCCCCTGTTATTGCAGAAACTATTATCAGAAAAGAAAAAATGAAAGCAACTGTTTTATTGGCGGTGGCCGTGGCCGCGCTTGCATGCGCGCCGAAGGCCGAAAAAGAGGAAGACCGCCTTCCCCAGAAGGACATCACCCTGCAACTGTATTCGCTGCGTGATGACATCAAGAAAGATTATGCGGGCACCATTGCCCGGGTGGGCGAAATGGGCTACACCTCGGTGGAAGCGGCAGGGTATGCCGACGGCAAATTTTACGGACGCACCCCCGCCGAGTTCAAGGCCGACCTGGAAAAGGCCGGATTGTATTTGCTCTCGTCCCACACGGGACGTGGCTTGTCTGCCGACGAACTGAAAGCCGGGAAAGCCTCGGACGACACGTGGTCTTGGTGGCGCGAATGCATTGCCGCCCACAAAGAAGCCGGTGCCACGTACATAGCCACCGCCTGGATGGACGTGCCCAAAACCCTGGCCGACTTGCAGACGTATTGCGAATATTACAACGCCATCGGCCGGATGTGCAAGGACAATGGCCTGATGTACGGCTACCACAACCACGCCCACGAGTTCACAAAAGTGGAAGGCGAAACGATGTATGACTACATGCTGCAGCACACCGACCCGTCGCTTGTGTTCTTCGAAATGGACGTGTATTGGGTAGTGCGCGGGCAGAACAGCCCGGTGGACTACATCAACCAATATCCGGGACGCTTCGTCCTGCTGCACGTCAAGGACAACAAGGAGCTGGGTCAGAGCGGCATGGTGGGATTCGATGCCATCTTCAAGAATACGGACACCGCCGGCACGAAGCACCTGGTGGTGGAAGTGGAACAATATAACCACGCCCCAGCCGAAAGTGTGAAGATGAGTCTGGACTACCTGCTCGCCTGCCCGTTGGTGAAGGCGAAGTATTGATGCCTTTATAACAACAATAACAGTGGCCAAAGCCACATCGCATCCGGAAGCGGACATGCGGTGTGGCTTTTTTCACGCGCCATGCAACGTTTTACACCCAGCAACCGTCTTAGGAAAGATGCCGTGTCTTTACGATTTGACGCGGTTGCACAGACAATTCCGTGCCCTGCATACTCGCCGTATGCTAATTTTTCGTAATTTTGTCGGCTTGTTTTCTGCACAGCAGCAGGAAAAAGACAAAAAAGTGCTGAAAGACGCAATTTTTCGTGTGAATAAACGTTTAAATTTCAAACTATCAATTTGAAACTATGAACCATACTGTCAATGTTGCTTTGCAGGTGCTCCCCACCGCGCGGGACAAGCATCCTTACGATTTGGTGGACGAAGCCATCCGCGTGATCGCCGCTTCGGGACTGAAATACCGCGTTACTCCCTTTGAAACGGTGATGGAAGGCGACTACGACCGCATCATGCAGGTGGTGCGCCAAGCCCAGGAGGCGTGCTATGCCGCCGGTGCCGACAGCCTGATGACCTACATCAAGATACAAAGCAACGCCACCACGGACGTAACCATCGAGGACAAGACGGGAAAGTATGACCGATAGCCGCCGCGAAATAAAAGACGTGTTCTACCTCGTGGCGTTGCAGGGCGTGAACTATGTGATGCCGCTCGTGGTGTTGCCCTACCTCATGGTGGTGCTGGGGTCGGACCGCTTCGGCCTCATCGGCTTCTCCACGGGACTGGCGCAGTTGTTCATGCTTATTGTAGATTTCGGCTTCAACTTCACGGCCACCAAGGAAGTGGCTTTGTACAAGGATGACCCGGTGCGGCTGCGGCAGGTGTTCTGGGACACGCTGTATGCCAAGCTGGGCTTGCTCGTGGTGAGTTTCGTATTGTATGCGGCGGTGCTGCTGGCCGTACCGCGCTTTGCCGTGTATAGGCACACGGCGTTCATCTTCTTCCTCATGGTGGTGGCCAACGCTTTTTCGTTCGTGTGGTATTTCCAAGGGCTGGGGCAAATCCGTTTCATCTCCCTGGCCAACGTGGCGGCCAAGCTGCTCATCCTGCCACTCGTGTTCTGGTTCGTGAAAGGGCCGGACGATTATCTGCTGGCCGCGCTTATCCAGTCAGGCGTGTATGTATTTTCCTCCCTCATCGTGTGCGTGCTGCTGGTGGCGTGGCGCATGGTGCCGGGGGTGGAGCGGCCCGACCGGGGGCGCATCCGGGCCTGCACGCGTTCGGCATTCCCCATCTTCCTGTCGCAGGTGGCCTCCAGCCTGTACGTGGCCTTGTTTGCCGTCATCCTGGGCTACTTCGCCTCGCCCGCCGAGGTGGGCAAGTACACGGCGGCGGAGAAAATCATGCGTAGTGCCTGTTATCTGGTGTTCACGCCCGTAGCGCAAGCCTTTTTCCCCAAGATGAGCGTGCTGGCGCACGCCGACCGCAAGGGGGCGTTGCGGTTGCTCAAGCGCATAGCCGCCGGGGTGGGGGCGGTCATGCTGGGGGTGTTCGGCGTGCTGTTCTTCTTCTCCGACGTGGTGATGCGGTTGCTGGGACGGGACTACGAGGGCATCGAGACGATATTCCGCATCCTGGCCATCGTGCCGCTGTTTGTGGCGTTGGGCGGCGTGTGCGGGCAACTGGGGCTGCTGGCCCTGGGCGACGAGCACGACAAGCGGCATTACCAGCACGTCTATTTCGCGGGGGCGGCCGTGGCGTTAGTGTCCATCCTGGCACTTGTGCCGCAGTACGGGGCAGCCGGTGCGGCTTGGGCATTGCTGGTGACGGAAGTGGTGGTGTGCGGGGGAATGATGTTGAGAGTAAAATATAATTATCGCGGTTGAATATATGGTTTATGCTTGCTTGTTTTGCTTACTGTGTTTGGTCTTGAGTTTGATATGCTCAAGACAGAATTTGTTCGCTCCTGCGGTGTTAGTATCTGGACTTTGGTTTGTCTGTACATTTTTATATATGGTGGTAGACCATGGATTAAATCCGATTAGAGGTCAATTCCCTATTGGAATAAGTTTTTTTGTCGGCTGTTTTACTTTAGCCTCGCTGTTTATGCAGTCGCTGAAAGTGCCAGTCGGTTACAAAAATATCGTTCCAAGTCAAATTGCGAGGGACATTTATTTTTATTTTTCTCTTATTACATTACCTTTACTTCTATATGATGTGTATGGGATAATAACACATGGTGGTGTGGGGAACGTCTTCAGTCAGTTGCGTATTGCTAATGTGAAAGGATTTACATCTTCTTTTTTCCAAGTGTTTTGGTTGGTTGCTTACTTGATGGAATTATTGTGTTATTCAAAAGAAAAACGCTTTAGAGTTATCATGTTGGCTCTAATAAATATAAGCTACGTTTTTATATCAATGAGCAAGATGAATCTTACCATTATTATTGTGGCAACAGCATTTGTCTTATATTCAAGAGGAATAATTAAGCTGAAAATCAGAACAATATTAATTGGAATTGTGCTTCTTTTCGCGTTTTTTTTAGCTTTCCAAACATGGAGAACTTCGTCCCAAACACAAGCAAAGTCTTTTATATCCTTATATTTGCTTTCTTCTATGCCTGCATTCGAAACAGTTTTACCAGAAACTACAGAGCATTGGGGAGAAAATACATTCCGTTTTTTTTATGCAGCAAATTATAAGTTGGGACTTGGAGATATTGAACCTGTTGATCCAATTCTACCATTTATCCATGTCCCGGTTTTAACGAATGTATATACGGTATTGTATCCTTTTTACAAGGATTTTGGGCTATATGGTGTTATCGTTTTTGCACTTTTTTTAGGGGCTTTTTTTGGTCGTTTGTTTAAATTTGTCCAAAGTGAAAATTTATATGCAGTAGTTTTATATGGACTTTTATTGTATTGTCTTTTTATGCAATTCATGAATGAGGCGTTTTTTACAATGTTTTCTCAAAACCTACAATACATAATAGTGGCATTTATTCCTTTTTTCATCACGAAGCATCACCTGTTTGAGGGTAAAAACAAGTAATGATAGACATTCTGCTGGCGACATATAACGGGGCGGCATATATCCGGGAACAAATAGACTCCATTCTGCAACAAACGGTGGCGGACTGGCATCTGTTGGTGCATGATGATGGATCTACGGATGGCACGGTGGATATCGTGAGAGAGTATGTGCAAGCGGATAAAAGAATACGGTTGGTGGAGGATGGCGAAAGGCATTTGGGCGTAGCCAAGAATTTTCTCCACTTGCTGAAGTATTCTACAGCAGAGTATGCCATGTTTTGCGACCAAGACGACGTGTGGATAGACAACAAGGTGGAAGTCATGCTGGGGGTTATTGCGGACAAAGATAATACGAGGCCGCAGGCGGTGTTTTCGAATGCTTATTTATGGAATGCGGAGCAGGGCGTTCTGTCGGATAAAAATACGTTGACCTATCCGCGCACGTTGGAAGCGTTGCTGTTTCTGAACACGGGCATACAGGGGGCTGCCTCCATATTTAATGCCAAGATGCGGGAGTTTCTGTTGGTGCCATTACGTGCGTATGCCATGCATGACCATGTGCTGACGTTGACGGCAATAACTTTCGGCGAAGTGGACTATGTGGACAGACCGCTCATGTATTACAGGCAACACGACAGGAACGTGACCGGGAATGCTCCCGGCAGCATGATGAACAAGTTGCGTTTGATGAAGCAACATGCCCATATCCCGGTGGTGGACAGGACGCATTATGAGGGTGTGGCGGCTTTTTACGAAGCGTTCAAAGAAAAGATGCCGATGAGCAAGCGTAAAGTGTTCGAGGTATTTTTAAGTTTGCCAAAACTATCAGTGTGGAAACGTGTTTATTTGATAGTGAAGCATCGGTTTATGCTGTTTGATTCAACCGCCCTGCTGTTGGCTAAGATGTGTGTACGTAAATTTTATTAGACAAATCCAATGAGTAGCGGCAAGAAAAGAATATTGATTGACGGGACGACCATTTCCAAAAAAACGGATGGGCTGTCTCAATATATATTGAATACGGTGGCTTATCTGGATGCGGACGAGTTTGATGTTACTTTGATTGTGAGAACGGGGGAGTGCCCGCATTGGGCGATAGAAAAGTTCGAATCCAAGGGAATAACGGTAAAGACCGTCAACATCAAGCCCATCGGTCCGTTAAGGGATGTGCAATTGGGGCTTTATTTGTTGAGGAATAGGAAGAAATTCGATTTGGCATTTATCCCGTCCAACCAATTCCCGGTATTTATCGGCATTCCTACCGTATATACGATACATGACTTGATTTATGAGCATTATCCGCAACAGTTGGGGCGGTTAGCCGGGTTGAAAAAGTGCTATTTGCATTTTGTCGTGAAAGTCGGCCTTAGAAAGGCAAAGTACGTGATAGCGGTTTCAGAGAATACGAAAAAAGATATTATTCGCATACACTCTCCGAAACGGGCTGAAAAGATTGTGGTTGTTTATGAAGGTTGGGAACATCTTACAAAATACAAGCCGGACGTATCGGCCAAGCTTGATGTGCCATTCGACCACTATATACTATATGTAGGGAGCACCAGACAACATAAGAATTTGGATAATCTATTGCTTGCCATACAAAAAATAAAAGACAGGTTGCCTGCGGGGTATGGGGTTGTTTGCGTTGGTAATACATCCTTTTTCTCTCAAAAGCAGATTGATGCCATAAACAATATAAATAGAGAAAAAGAAATTATTCATTTTACAGGCTGGTTGACAGACGAGGAGTTGTCTGCCTATTTCAAAAAATCAATCGCATTCATATTCCCATCGTTGTGCGAGGGCTTTGGCATCCCGGTATTAGAAGCATTTTATTACCAAATACCATTGTTGCTTTCCAACCGTTCATCTTTGCCGGAAGTTGCAGGAGATGCCGCTCTCTATTTTGACCCGACCGATGTGGATGATATGGGAGAAAAGATACTTTATTTTATAGAAAACCAGGTTACATTGACGGATGAACTGGTAAATAAGGGTACAAATCGATTGAACTTGTTTAGCTGGAAGTCCGCATCAAAAAAAATTTGCGAATACATTCATTTAGGTATGCTCAATGAGAAATGTTAAGTTAGCATTTGTAGGCAACAGTGCCGTAACCATGTATAACTTTAGGGCATCGTTATTGGCAGACATGATGCAAAAAGGTTATGATGTTACCGTGTTGGTTCCGGTGGACACTGATTTGGCAGCTTTGAATTCGATAGGTGTCAAGGTCATCCCTATACGTGTAGACTGTCGAGGAACTAATCCAAGGAATGATATGGCCTTGCTGTGGCAGTTGGTGAAGATATACAGGCAGGAGCAGTTTGACTTCATTTTCCATTATACCATAAAGCCTGTTATATATGGGTCGATGGCTGCAACCATCACAAAAACGCCTTATATATCGGTTGTTACAGGTTTGGGATATACGTTCATTCATAATGGACTTCTCAAAAAAGCGACCATCTCCTTGTACAAGTTGGCTTTGAAAAAAGCAAAAGAGGTTTGGTTCTTGAACGAAGACGATAAAAATGTGTTCTTGGAAGAACGGGTAGTGTCGGTGCAGAAGGCATTCGTTTTGAATGGCGAGGGAATAAACACGGAGTTTTTTCATCCTCAGCCCAAGAAGAAAGAATTTTTCTCATTCATTTTCATTGGGCGCATTTTATGGGATAAAGGTATTGGCGAATACATTGATGCGGTTCGGTTATTAAAGAAAAGATACCCGGAAATCCGCTTTCAGATATTGGGTCCGTTAGGGGCGGAGAACCCCGCAGCAGTCGCCCCGGAAGACATGCGGGCTTGGGTGAATGATGGCATAGTGGATTATTTGGGCGAAACCAAGAATGTAGCCTCTTATATAGCCAATTGCGATTGTGTCGTGTTGCCATCGTACCGGGAAGGTTTATCGCGTATCTTGTTAGAAGCCGCTTCCATGGAACGTCCTATCGTGGCAACAGATGTATCGGGTTGTCGAGAAATTGTAGAAGATGGCGTGAACGGCTACTTGTGCAAGCCGCATGATGTGGAGAGCCTGTCCGCTTGCATGGAGCGGATGTATCTGCTCGGAAACGAAGGAAGAGCTGCGATGGGCAAGGCAGGAAGGAACAAAATGCTAAAAACATTTGACGATAGGATTATCAATGCCATTTATAATGAAAAGCTTAAGAAATATCTTGGTGAAAGCAAATGATTGAGAGACGAAACACTGAACAAAGCAAAATGATGTCAACCATTAGGAGATGATGGACTTGTATGGTAAATAATGGATATGGAAGATGAGATTAGCTATTCTCCTCGGAACATATAATGGCGGGCGTTTCCTCCGCGAGCAATTGGATTCGTTGTTTGCCCAGACAATGAAGGATTTTCAACTGTATATACGTGATGATGGCTCCACGGATGACACGATGCTAATTGTAAAAGAATATCAGCAGCTGCATCCTAATATCGTAAAAGTGGAAGATGAGGGAAAAAACTTGGGGGCAAAAGGCAACTTTGAGCGTTTGCTTGCCTTGACCGATGCAGATTATTACATGTTTTGCGACCAAGACGATGTGTGGTTGCCTGACAAGATAGAAGTGTCATTTGCCAAAATGAAGCAAATGGAGCAGCGATACGGTGACATCCCGCTGTTGGTGCATACGGATTTGGAAGTAGTGGATGAGGATTTGAATGTGATAAATGCTTCATTTTGGAAGTATTCAAGAGTACTGCCACAGGTAGTGGATGAAAATATTCATTATTTAGGAATAGCCAACAGTGTAACTGGTTGTACTATTATTATGAACAAGATGGCAAAGCAAGTGGCAATTCCATTTCCCGAGCAGATATATATGCACGATGCTTGGATTGCCCTTTGTGTGATGAAATACGGCAAGATGGGTTATATTAACATGCCAACAATAAAATATAGGCAACATTCAAGTAATGTCCTAGGGGCAATAGAATATCGTTTTTCCATCAAGTAATAGTCCGTTAAGAATTCAACATATCGGCTAAGCGGCTTCTGCCACTATGCCAAATAGTTCTTTGATAAGTTTAG
>CALUML010000017.1 GCA_944321745.1 uncultured Bacteroidales bacterium | reverse complement strand
CGCCCCGCATTTTGTTCGATGAACATCCGCCTGCAGCTGCCATCATCTGCCCGTCATCCCCTCCCCCCCTGCCCGCCTCCAAACTTCCACGCCTGCCTATCCATACTTCCACGCTTGCCCGACTATTCCTGCTCCCCTGCCCACGCATTCTTAAAACTAAGATTTAGTTTTTACAAACTAAGACTTAGTTTTTACAAACCAAACCTTAGTTTTTACAAACTAAGACTTAGTTTGTAGAATATCTGCCCACAATTGGAAGAATATCCAGGCAAGCGCGGAAGTTTGGATAGGCAAGTGCGGAAGTATACATGCGGTAAAGGATGGCGGCACACTCAAGGCCAACGGCCTTGCGGCACTCAGCGTAGGGCAACGCAATTCAATGGATAATGGATAATGGAAAATGGAAAACGCACGGGCGGCACGTCAAGGCCAACGGCCTTGCAGCACTCAGCGTAGGGCAACGCCCTACGGGAAAAACGCCCTACGGGAGTTCCCTACGACCTCATCCGCGTTCATCCGCGCAATCTGCGGGCAACAATCTGAAATCTGAAATCTGAAATCTGAAATCTGGAATTTGAAATCCGCAACAAGCGGTATGGGGCTTTTTTCCTACCTTTGCATTCCGTTTACATTAGAGTCTATAAAGAAGAAACAAACAACCGAATGAAACAAGCAATCATCGCCCTGCTCGCCCTGCTGCCCTTGTGGGGACATGCGCAGGGCATCGGGGCGGCCGACCAGCGCAAACTGAACCACGCGCTCATGGCCATCTCCAACCTGTACGTGGACAGTATCGACGGCAGCCGGGTGGTGGAGGATGTCATCACCGGCCTGCTGCGGGAACTCGACCCGCACTCGGCCTACATCCCGCGCGACGAGGTGCAACGGGTGCGCGAGCCGCTGCAAGGCAGCTTCGACGGCATCGGGGTGCAGTTCCAGATGCTGGAGGACACGCTCTTCGTGGTGCAGACGGTGGCGGGATGTCCCGCCGAGAAGGTGGGCATACTGCCCGGCGACCGCATGATATACATCGAGGACACGCTCATTGCCGGGGTAAAGATGAAGTCCGCCGACATCATGCGGCGGCTGCGGGGGCCGCGCGGCTCGGAGGTGAACGTGCGCATGTTGCGACGGGGCGAGCCGGAACTGCTGTCGTTCCGCATCACGCGCGACAAGATTCCGGTGAACACGGTCGATGCCCGCTACATGATAGGCGACAGCATCGGATATGTGAAAATCAACAGCTTCGGGGCAACCACCGTGCGCGAATACCGCGAGGCGGTGGACAGCCTGCGCGGGCAGGGCATGAAGTCGCTCGTGCTCGACCTCCAAGGCAACGGCGGCGGATACCTGGGCGCGGCCATCGAACTGGCCGACCAGTTCCTGGGCGGGGGGCAGCTCATCGTGTACACCGAGGGGCTGCACCAGCCCCGGCGCGAAGCCGTGGCCACCCCGCTGGGCAACTACGAACGGGGGCGGCTGGCCGTGCTGGTGGACGAATATTCGGCCTCGGCCAGCGAAATCGTGTCCGGGGCGGTGCAGGACTGGGACCGGGGCGTGATTGTGGGCCGCCGCACCTTCGGCAAGGGGCTGGTGCAGCGCGAACTGGAACTGACCGACGGCTCGCTCATGCGGCTCACCACCGCCCGCTACTACACGCCCACGGGCCGCTGCATACAGAAACCCTACAAGGACGGGGCGAAGCGGTACGCGGACGACCTGGCGGAACGCCTGCGCCACGGCGAGCTGATGCATGCGGACAGCATCCACTTCCCCGACTCGCTGCGCTACAGCACGCTCCGCCTCGGGCGGACAGTGTATGGCGGGGGCGGCATCATGCCCGACGTGTTCGTGCCGCTGGACACCTCCCGCTACACGCCTTACCACCGCCGCCTGGTGGCACGCGGGGTGATGAACAAGTGCTTGGTGCAATACGTGGAGCGCAACCGCGCCCGGCTCACGGCGGCCTACCCCACCTTCGACGACTACAAGGCGCGCTACACGGTGCCCGACAGCTTCATCGACGGGCTGGTGAAAGCGGGGGAAAAGGACAACATCCCGCCGGACGCGGCGCAACTGGAACGCTCGCGCCCCCTGATGCGCCTGCAAGTGAAAGCCCTCGTGGCCCGCGACCTGTGGGGCACGGACGAATATTACCGCATCATGAACGAGGACAACGAGATAGTGAAACGGGCAGTACAGCTGCTGACCTTCCCGAACCTCAGCCCGATACCCCTAAAAGAGCACACGGGGAACACGGATTTTACAGATTGACGCGGATTAACCCTGGCATCATCCGTGGATAATCCCGTGCATTCCGTATGCCAAAACAGTCTGCTTATGCTAATCGAAATTCTCGGCACGCTGCTCAGCCTGGCCTACCTGTATTGCTCGGTGACGCAGCGGTCGGCCTTGTGGCTGCTGGGCTTTGTCAGCTCGGCCCTGTACATCGTGGTGTATTTCCAAAGCAAGTTTTATGCCGACATGACCCTGCAAGTGTACTACCTGGTAGTGAGCGTGTATGGGTGGTGGCATTGGAAACGGGGCCGCCAGGTGCGCTCCACGCAGGCGGAGCTGCCCGTGACGCGCACGCCGGGACGCACCTGGGCGGGGGTGGCCGCGGTGGCCGTGGTGCTGTTCGCGGCCTACTGGTCGGTGCTGCGCCGCACCGATGCCGCCCTGCCCGTGGGCGACTCGTTCACCACCGCCCTGAGCATCGTGGCCACCTGGATGCTGGCGCGGAAATACATCGAGTACTGGCTCATCTTCATCGTGGTGGATGCCGTGTCGGCCATGCAATATATATATAAGGGACTTTACCCCACGGCGGGGCTGTTCATCGTGTACACCGTGATGGCGGTGGTGGGCTACCGGCAGTGGCGGAAGACGATGGAGGGGGTGGCAGGTCGACGGGGAACAAAATCTTAATAAGAACGAAAACACGTCCCTGCCGTTTCGCACTTTTGGGAAAACAGTGTATCTTTGGAGGATTTTTGGGCTTACATGGCAAGAAAACTCGTCATCATCATGCTGTCGTGCTGCGTGTGCCTCCTGGCCGGGGCGCAGGCGGGGCGGGGGGTGTATGCCTTCCTGGACCTGCCCACTTCGTCGCGCATGGCGGCACTGGGGGGCAGCAACGTGTCGGTGTTCGACCACGATGTGAACTTCGTATTCCAAAATCCCGCCCTGCTCAGCGAACAGACCGACCGGGTCATCGGGCTGAACTACGCCAACTACCTGGCCGACATCAACTACGGCTCGGCGGTGTACGGGCTGAACGTTGGCAAGAATTACCTGTCGGTGGGGGCGCAGTACATGGACTACGGCAAGTTTCTGGAAAAGACGGAGAACAACACAAACCCCGGCGGGGGCGACGAGGAGACCGTGTTTTCTGCACAGGACCTGGCCATCTACGCCTCGTATGCCCGCCCGATAGGCAAGGGCTTCACGGTGGGAGCCACGTTCAAACCCATCTTCTCGCACTTTGAAACGTACACCAGCTTCGGGTTTGCCTTCGATGTGGGGGCCAGCTACCTCAGCCCAAGCAAACTATTTTCGGCAGGGTTGGTATTCCGCAACATGGGTTCGCAGCTCAAGGGTTATTACTCCGACGAGGAAGGGCAACACTACGAGCCGCTCGACTTCGACATCCAGCTGGGCTTGAGCCAGAAGTTGAAACACGCGCCCCTGCGCTTCACGCTCACGCTGCACAACCTGAACCGTTGGAACTTGCGCTACCAGTCCACCAACCAACCCACCCAATCGGTGCTCACGGGCGACGACAGCAGCACGCGGCACGACCGCAGCAATCCTGGATTTTTCGACATGGCTTTCCGCCACGCCATCATCGGCGTGGAGCTCCTGCCTACGGACAACATCTACGTGACCCTGTCCTACAACCACCGCCGCCACCAGGAGTTGAGCATCCAGGGGGTGCGCAGCCTGGCGGGGTTCGCGTTCGGGGCCGGCATCAAGGTGTACAAGTTCCATGTGGGCTTCGCCATGACGCAGTTCCAAACCGGGCTGAACGCCTACCTGTTTACCCTGTCCACCTCGCTGAATGAATTCGGCAGGCTGTAGGCAGAGGTGAGAGGTGAGAGGCGAGGAGCGGGTGGTTCATTCGACCTTGACCGTAGGGCGTTGCCCTACGCTGAATGCCACAAGGCCGTTGGCCTTGCATTCCAACACTTGTTTACTCGTTTACTCGTATACTCGTTTACTCTGTCAACTCGTTTACTTATATATGAAAAAGATAACCGTAGCCATTGACGGCTTCTCGTCATCGGGAAAGAGTACCATGGCCAAGGAACTGGCCCGCGAAGCAGGGTACATATACATAGACACCGGTGCCATGTACCGGGCTGTGGCGCTTTATGCCATCCGGAATGGCTGGATGACTGCGGATGCCATTGACGAGGAGGCATTGCGGCAGCACGTGGGCGAGGCCGTCATCGAATTCCGCCCCAACGCCGACGGGCGCAGCGAGACCTACCTGAACGGCGAGAATGTGGAGCGCGAAATCCGCTCGCTCGAAGTGGCCAACGGGGCCAGCCGGGTGAGCACCCTGGGGTTCGTGCGGCGCGAGCTGGTGCGCCGCCAGCAGGAGATGGGGCGCGACAAGGGCATCGTGATGGACGGACGCGACATCGGCACGGTGGTATTCCCCCAGGCCGAACTGAAGCTGTTCGTCACCGCCTCGCCCGAGGTGAGGGCGCAGCGGCGGATGCTCGAATTGCAAGCCAAAGGCGAGGCGGTGAGCTACGACGAGGTGCTGGCCAACGTGGTGGAACGCGACCGCCGCGACACCCAACGCGCCGAAAGTCCCCTGCGCAAAGCCGCCGATGCCGTGGAGATAGACAACTCCCACCTGTCGCGCGAGGAACAGATGGCGATTGTCCGGGAACTGTTCAGGCAATTAACAATGAACAATGAACAGTGAACAATTAACAATTATCCGCAAGGACGCGAATGGATGTCCCATTCTTTCTAAAGGCTTTTAAAAAAACTTCGCGCCTTTGCGGCTTTGCGTACCAATCGAACATTTATGCCCGTTTCCATCGACCCCAATTCCGGTTTCTGCTTCGGCGTGGTGAAGGCCATCCGCAAGGCCGAGGAAGAACTGGCCACCGGCGAGCCGCTGTATTGCCTGGGAGACATTGTGCACAACGGGCAGGAGGTGGAGCGGCTGGCCGCCCTGGGGCTGGTCACCATCGACCACGACGAGTTTGCCCGCCTGCACGATGCCAAGGTGCTGCTCCGCGCACACGGCGAGCCGCCCTCCACGTATGAAACCGCCCGCCGCAACCGCATCACGCTGATAGATGCCTCGTGTCCCGTGGTGCTCGCCCTCCAGAAGCGCATCAAGAAGGCCTACGAGAGCCGCCCGGACGACCACGCCCAAATCGTGATTTACGGCAAGAAAGGCCACGCCGAGGTCAACGGCCTGGTGGGACAGACGGGCGACCGCGCCATCGTCATAGAAAACGAAAACGACCTGGACAAGCTGGACTATACGCACGACATCAGCCTGTTTTCGCAGACCACCAAGTCGCTCGACGGCTTCAACCGCATCGTGGAGGCCATATCCTCCCGCATCACCCCCGGGGCGAAGTTCGAGTATTACGACACAATTTGCAGGAATGTAACCAAAAGAATACCGAATATTCTTAAATTTGCACGCGAAAACGACATGGTCGTATTCGTGAGCGGTCGCAAAAGCTCGAACGGCAAGGAGCTGTACGAGCATTGCCGACAAGTGAACCCGCGCACGTATTTCGTCACTTCGCCCGACGACCTCGACGGGCTGGAGCTGGACCTGACCCAACGGATAGGTATTTGCGGCGCGACCTCCACGCCCGCTTGGCTCATGGAGGCCGTTGCAGAAAAGATAAAAGGTATAAATAAAAAAGATTGATTATGCAGTACAAACTTGAATGCATCGGCCTGCTCACCTCGGGGGGCGACGCGCCGGGAATGAACGCCGCCATCCGCGCCGTGACCCGCACGGCCATCTTCAACGGCATCCGCGTGAAAGCCATCTACCGGGGATATAAAGGATTGATATCCGATGAAATCCGCGACTTCCAAACGCAGGACGTGAGCAACATTATCCAGCAAGGGGGCACCATCCTGAAGACCGCACGCTGCCCCGAGTTCCGCACGCCCGAAGGGCGCAAGATAGCTTACGAGAACATACAGAAGCACGGCATCGATGCCCTCGTGGTCATCGGCGGCGACGGCACGTTCACCGGAGCACGCATCTTCGCCCAGGAATACAACATCCCCATCGTGGGGCTGCCCGGCACCATCGACAACGACCTGTACGGCACCGATTCCACCATCGGTTACGACACGGCCCTGAACACCATCATCGAGGCCGTGGACAAGATACGCGACACCGCCTCGTCGCACGAACGGTTGTTCTTCATCGAGGTCATGGGGCGCGACGCGGGCTTCCTCGCCCTCAACAGTGCCATCGCCTCGGGGGCGGAAGCAGCCATCATCCCCGAACGCGAGACGAAGGAGGACCAGCTGGAGGAACTCATCAAGCACGGCTTCCGCAAGTCGAAAAACAGCAGCATCGTCATCGTGGCCGAAAGCGAAGTGACCGGCGGGGCCAACGGCCTGGCCGAACGGATGCGCAAGGAGCACCCGGAATACGACGTGCGCGTCACCATCCTGGGACACATCCAGCGCGGCGGCTCGCCCACGGCCTACGACCGCATCATCGCCAGCCGCATGGGCACGGCGGCCATCGACGCCCTGCTCGACGAACAGCGCAACATCATGATCGGCATCGTGAACGATGAAATCGTGCACGTGCCCTTCACCAAGGCCATCAAGGACGACAAGCCCGTAAACGAAAGCCTGCTGGGCGTGTTGCAGATATTGTCCATTTAGCTACAAGCTACGGGCTGCAAGCTACGAGTAGGTTAATGAGGGCATGCCGAAATAGAAAGAACACGGATTGGACGGATTGAACGGATAATCACGGATTGGAATACGGTTGAAGATCAAGGCATTCAAGGTAAAATGTCCGTGTAAATCCGTCCAATCCGTCCAATCCGTGTTCTTTTCTATTTCGACACGCCCTCATCACTTCTTACCCCTTACTCCTTACCCCTTACCCCTTACCCCTTACCCCTTACCTCTCACTCCTTATGTGTCCCAAACGCATTCTCTTCGTATGCCTCGGCAACATTTGCCGTTCGCCCATGGCCGAAGCCGTTTTCTCCAAAATAGTACGCGACCACGGCGCACAGGCCGCCTTTGAGGTGGACTCGGCAGGCCTGTCAAGCTACCACCAGGGCGACTTGCCCGACAGCCGGATGCGCTGGCACGCCGAGCGGCGGGGATACACGCTCACCCACCGCTCACGCCCGGTGAAGCGGGAGGACTTCGACCGTTTCGACCTCATCATCGGCATGGACGAGGAGAACATCCGCCAGCTCAACCGCCGCGCCGCCACCCCGGAGCAGCGGGCGAAGATACGCCGCATGGCAGACTTCCGCCAACGCCTGCTGCTTGACGAGGTGCCCGACCCTTACTACGGCGGCGATGCGGGCTTCGAGCACGTCATCGACCTGCTGGAAGACAGCTGCGCGGGGCTATACGCGGCGTTGACGCGCTGAGCGAGAAACCATTTTTGCATAACGAGGGCACGGGAAGCATCTTGACATTCGAGATGCCTCCCGTGCCCTCTTCTTGTTTCGAGCGGCAACGCGACTTTATCCCAAATCAGCATAAGGTCTGGAGAGAGGTGGGGGCAAATGCGCATTTGCATCCGGGTAAATGCTGAGATGCATGGAGTGCAGATGCGCATTTACAAACATGCAGATACGCATTTACAGGCGTGCAGATGCTGGGATGTGCACGTGCAGCCGCCGCGATGCGCCGCACACATCCCGGCAACTACGGAAAGGCGGCTGCCGGGATACAAAGACACGCCACCGGCTTGCGCCGAGCCCACATTATTCTACAGATGTCAACGGCAGACAAGTGGTACCGATGCCGCGTCACCTCCGTCCGCACAGAATTTTCGCCGCGTTACTACGGAAATTCCACGGCGTTACTGCGGAATTTTCTTTGCGTCCGTACGGAATTTCTACCTCGTCCGGGACGGGAATCCCGATGGTTGGCCGGGCATGGGCTAAGCATCGGCACGCCTCAACCAGGTCCTTGTTTTGCCTTAGATGCGCCGACAATGGCAGGAATGCCAGCCAATGGCAGCTCTATTATTATACAAAATAAGGAAGGAAAGGCATGCGCCTTCCCTTCCTTTTTCCTTTGAACTTTATATTTTCAGCCTTTCACCTTCGCACCTTCTACTTCACCGCGACCTTGTAGGCTTCGCCGCCGATGCGCAGCAGGTAAATGCCCTTGGCGGCGGGATAGGCGAAAGCGGCATCGCAGGTGGCATCGTGCAACAGTTGGCCGGACACGGAGTAGAGCTGCACGCGTTGCGTGCCGTCGAATGTGGCTTGGATGCCTTGGCCGTCGGCCAGCACCGTGGTGTGGGATTCCATGACATCCAGGCCGGTGCCTGTGCCGGGTTCTTCACCGCAGTCCACGGAAGTGACCACGCGCTTGCCTTGCTGGGCCTCGTCCACCGCGCCCACTTCGTAGCAGCCGGAAGCGGTGATACCCATCACGTCCACCGTCTGTTGCGAATTATCGCCCGAAGTCCAATCCGAGCCGTTCACCACGATGAAGCTGGCCGGATACAGGCGTTCAAGCGTGGCAGTGTACCATTCGCCATCGGCGGTGGTGTACAGCCAGTGACCCGCGTCATATTCATCCCAGCACCACAGGGAGATGGTAGTTCCCCATTCGGCGGGCACTTTCACCTTGACGGTGATGGGTTCGGGCACTTCGCGCACCATGACCGCCTTTTCCACCTGAGCCAGCACGGTTTCGGGAGCGGTGCTTTCGGCTACCGTCACACGGAAAGTGTATTCGCCTGCGGCTTGCGGCGTGTAGGTTTGCGCGGCTTCCATCGGCACGAAGTCGGCTGCATCAGGGGTCTTGACATAGTAAGCATATGCCGGGGCGGTTACGTTTTCCGAAACTACTTCCAGCGTGATGTCAGCTTCGCCCAAGAACACGAATGCAGGCGCGGTGAGCGACACCACCGGAGCTGCTGCGTTGTGGAACGACCATTCACCCGTACACTTCGCGCCCATGCCGCTGCCCCAGCTGGTAATGGTGTAGAGGTTGTTCGTGCCGTCATAGGTGAGGTCTTCCGTCTGGTTCCACACATTGTCCCAGGAAGTACCCGTGGTTGCCCCATCCAGGCGACAATAGATAAGCAAACTCCACGAACCTTCCGGCACAGTGGCTTCATAAAGCCCCGATGTGGCAGTAGCCGTCATGTCGGCCCAGGCATCGCCCATACCATCGGAAAAGTAAATGGCGAAGCGGTCGCCGCCGCTACCCCACACACCACCAGTGTTAAGGAACAACCTCGTACCACCTGCGACATTCACCGCCTGTGCGGTCAACATCGCCACCAGTGCCAATGCGCACATTGTAAACATTTTCTTCATGACAAACAAATTTTAAATTATGATTAAACAGAGTTTTATTCATCCTGAGGGCACGGCAAAGGCAAGCCTTGCAAACCGGTGCTTACGCACTCGTTAATCAAGAAGCAACCATTGCCAGGTGCTTGACCTATATAATATGTAACCTATTGAAAAGCGGCCTGCGCTTTGCCGTGCCAGGTTGTCAGCGTTTCACGATTCTATGCACGGAGCGTCCCTCCGTGGTAACGAGCGCCACGATATAGAGGCCATCGGCACAACCCGACAGGTCGATGACCGGCCGGTCAGTGCGTTGGCGGAGCTTGCCTTGCAGGTCGTACACCCACGCCTCGCGCACCTGGCCTGCGGTGGAGACGTGCACCATCCCGTCGGTCACGCCGGGGTAGAGGAAGTCGGCGGGCGCGTCATCCTCATGCACAGGCAGGCCGGAGAAGTCGGGCTCTTCGGGCAAGTCGGGCAAAGTGGGCTGGCCGGTGATGGGGCGGTCGGTGTAGACGCGCACTTCGCCCGGGGCCAGGTTGAGCTGCATGGCCGTGTTGGTCACGGGGAGTGTCTGCCCGGTGAGCAGCTCGTACCAGTCGCCTGCCTGGGGGAAGTTGGGGTTGGCGTTCACGTTGGCATCGGCACGGAAGTTGCCCAGCACCACCACGTTGAGGTCATCGTGCGTGATGGCGATGCGGCGGCCTTGCGCCCAGTCGGCCTGCCCCACGTTGAGTTCGCAATATCCCTCATCGAACACGGCGGGGTACTGCTTGCGCAGGTTGAGTATCTTGGCCGAGGCCAGGTAGGCTTCCCGGCGGGCATCGGAGGCGTGGTAGAAAAGGAAGCCGCTGGGCTTTTCCTCCATGCGGATGGACGCGCCGCTCTCGCCCGTCTGCACGTCGTAGCCTATTTCGCCAAACTCCCATATCATCTTCGGCCCCGGGATGAGGGTGGCAAAGGCCACGTTGAGCGGCACGCGGCGGAAGCGCACCAGCGAATCGGTCTTCACGTTGCCGCTTCCCCAGGTCTTGGCCTTGTAGAAGTTGCGTTCCTCGTCGTGGCTTTCGGCGTAGCCCACCCAGTTGCGCGGCAGGGCGTTCATGGCATCGAAGCCGCTGGCCGACTGATAACCCATGGCCGACTGCGAGAAGGCGTTGTTCACGTTGCGCCACAGGTACATGCCCTCGGCGGCCAGTTCCTGTTCTTCCTTGTCGGCACAGAAGTGTTCCAGGATGAACATCACGTCGGGGTTGGCCTCGCGGGCGGCGTTGTAGTACTCCTTGAGGTAGGAAATGCGGCTGGCATCGTAGTACGTCGCGCTCTGCTCGTTGCTTTGCGTCTGCGTCAGCCCCTTGCTCAGGTCCAGGCGGTAGCCATCCACGTGATATTCCTCAATCCAGTAGCGCAACATGCGCTTGAAGTGCTCGCGCACAATGGGCTTGGAGTGGTTGAAGTCGTGGTACACGCTGTAGGGGTGCGGCGCGGTGACATTGAACCACGGGTTGTCCGCCGCCGTGCGGTTGTTGGCACTGTCCCAATACAAGGCGGCAAAGGGATGCGTGCCGGTGGCATGGTTGAGCACCACGTCGAGGATGACGGCAATACCGCGCCGATGGCACTCATCAATGAAACGTTTGTACATCTCGGGCGAGCCATAAGCCTTGTCGGGGGCGAAGTAGTGGTTGGGCGCATAGCCCCAGCTGCTGTTGCCGTCGAACTCCTGGATGGGCATCAGTTCCACCGCCGTCACGCCCAGCTGCGCCAGGTAGTCGATGCGGTCGATGGCCGCCTGGAGGGACTGTTCCTGCGTGAAGTCGCGCAGCAGCAGTTCGTAAATCACCATGTTCGTCTTCGAAGGCATGGTGAAGTCCGTCACCTGCCACTCGTAGTCCGGCGCGTCAATTTGGAACGTAGCCACCATGCCATCCGTCTTGCCTGTGGGATAGGCGGGCAGGTCGGGGTAACGTTCGGTCTTGGAATTGATCCAACCGTCATTCCACGGGTCGAGCACCAGCTCCGTGTAGGGGTCGGAGATTCGGATGCTGCCGTCCACCACGTACTGGAAGCGATAGAGGCGGCCGGCATCCAACCCCGTGAGGGTGTACCACCAGTAGTCGCCGTCGCGCTTCATCTGGTAGGCGTTCAGCTGCACCCAGTCGTTGAAGTCACCGATGAGGAACACGTTGTCCTTGCCCGGGGCGTAGAGCAACAGGGACACATCGCCCGTGGAGGAGATGTTGATGCCGTCCTCCAACCCTGCCGGGCGGGCAGCCACCGGGGCATCGCCCGGCACGCACACATAGAGGGTGTCGCGCACCACGTCATTCCCGGCTGTGGCCTGCGCCACTACCATGTAGTCGTCCACCGTGGCGAAAGTGTGGCTGGCAGACAGCGTGGTGGTGGCGTTGGCTGTCTGCACCGCCGCCCCGTTGACCAGCAACCGCAAGTCGGCCTCCATCGAGGCGTTGACCACGAAGTCCACTTCCGTGCCGGGCTGCACCAGGCAGTCGGTCTCCGGCTGCACGAAGCTCACGTTCAAGCCCTGCTCGTACACCTCCACGAAGATGTCCTTGCCGCCGTCGGCCTTGCCCTCGGCATAGGTGTCGGGAGGCGTAACCGGCTCGCCGCTGCGGAACACGAAGGCCAGTTTCTCGATTTGTTCCCCGGAGGGTACGCCGTAGTACTTGCGGATGGAGGGGCTGATGGTGAGTTGCCACTTGTCGCCCCCGAGGGAGGTCATCTTGCACTTGTCCACGTTTTCGCCCCAGTCGGCCACCACGTATTTCCAATCGCTGTCGGTCTTGCTTTCGGAAGTGATAACCCCCGTGTGGGCATACACCGTGCCACTGTACCCAGCCAGGCCGCCTGTGCCTTGCGTGGCATCGAACACGACCGTGACTTCGCCGCCGCTGTCGGTGACGAAGGCGGGCGTGGTCGTTATCAGCTGCGCTTGCACCCATGCGGCACACAGCACGAAGCATAGAGAGAAGAAGAGTTGTTTTTTCATATTAAGATTCTGTTTCATCTGTGTTCCAAGTTCCATTTCGCCCTCCCGGGAAGGCTCTTTGAAGAGGGCGGGGCGATCAAGCCCACACCCTCCTGTTACAATCCTGCTCAGGCATCATTCAGCCGCAGCGGCGGGAAACTCGAACGAGAAGTTGTAGTTTTCGCCGTCAAACTTCTGGTTGTCGCCATTGGCCCAAGTCTGCGTACCGGCGGCATCAACCATGATAACCTTGCATTGGAAGTTTTCGGGATAGTCGCCCGTCCATTCCCACACGTCGCCGTTGAGGGTCATGGTGCGGTCGGATTCGCCCCAGGCCTTTTCGGCAAAGTTGCCGGTGAAGATAATATCGTTGCCTTCCACATACCCGGCGGTAATGGTCACTTTGAACGTACCGTTACCGGCGGGCACGGGTGCCACGTTCCACGGCTCTTCTTTCCAAGCCTCCACTACGTCGTTGGCTTGCAGGCTTACCGGCATATCAAACTGTTTGCTGCATTCATATGCCCAATCCCACGTAGTGCCGTCGGCACTGACGATGTATTTATATTGGAATGCGGCAGGCACTTCCTTCGTCAGCGAGTACGTGCCATCGGCCTCGCGGGTCATCAGCACGGCACCCGGTGCCCAGTATTCGGGGTCGCCATCCACGCCCCAGTTACCGGCGATTGACACAAATGCAGTTTCGGGAGTCGTGGCGGGCACGGTCACCTTGAAGGTGGCTGTACCGGCTTCGTTGCGTTCCACACAGGGTGCGGACTTCCACGCCTTCACGTCGAAGTAGGTTACGGTATTTTCCACGAAAGTGGTCAGTTTCACTTCGCCGCCATTTTCGCTGTTGTCTATCACGCAGCCTTCGCCGGACACGATGAGCACGTTCGTTTCCAAGGGCGCACCCGTTTCTTCATCCACGGTGTTCATGCCCCACTGGGTGTTCCAGCTCACTTCGCCGGTTTGCGTCTTGGCGATGACCTTCACCAGCATGTCGGCAGCGAAAGTCAACGTCACCTGGTACCAGTCTTCCGTATCGGCCACCGGCGTGAAGTCCGTGCCCGAGGGATCCCAGGTCAGTTCTTCCGTGCCGTTTTGTCCTACGGCTACAATGCCGTTGCAAGTGCCATCGGGCACATGAACCACCAGCGTCACCTTGCCTGCGCCAGGTTCTACCACCTGGGGAATTTCAAGGGGTTCGCCCCCTTCGGGCGGCACCACTATCGGGGCGGGTTCGGGTTCTTTACATCCTACGAATGCGACCGATACGGCCAATGCCATACATGACAGCAGATAACTTAACTTTTTCATACTTCTGATAATTTAATTGGTTAATGATTGTCTTTATTCGTTTTTAATTGGTGTATCCTTCGTTCTGCGTCCACAGTCCGCCGGAGGTTTCAAGCATCTTGCGCGGGATGGGGAACCAGTCGAAATGCTTGTCGACTACCGGCTTGAAGTCCCACGTGCCCTGCGAGAACCGGTCGTAGCGGATGAGGTCGCGACGGCGCACACCTTCCCAGGCAAATTCGCGCCCGCGTTCGTCCAGCAGTTCGTCCAAGTCCAGCGTGGTGTAAGGCTCTACCCCGGCGCGGGTACGTATCTTTTGAAAATCGGAATCGGCCAGGATATCGCTGATATTCGCATTGGTCGCTCCGCGCAAGGCCGCTTCGGCCTTCATGTACAGCACGTCGGCATAGCGGAACAACACGAAGTCGTTTTCACAATACTTGTTGATGGACGAGTTCTTTTCCACTTCGTATTTCAGCAGGCGTGCGCCGTCGTTGGGGGTGGCGTTGTCCAGCGACGTTACCACCGAGGTGATGCAGGCGGGCAGGTTTTCCTTGTCCTCCATGACCAGCTGGTTGCCTGCGGCATCGTACACCGGTCCGAGGAACCATCCCCACTGCCGGGTGTCTTTCGTACCCTGGATGCTGTCGCACGGCCCCCGGCGGTCCACGCCGTATTCATACAAGTCGATGAATGACTTGGGAGCACAGAACCCGTTCCACGGCTTCTCTATCAGCCCCCAAGCCTGCTGGTGGGCATAGTTGAGCGTAAGCAGAGTGATGCGCAGCTTGTTCATGAACGAACCTGCCACTTCGCGGAAGTTGAAATTGGGGTTGCCGTTTTCCACGATGACGAAGATGTTCTCGTTGCTGCCCTCGTTCTGCACCTTGAAATTGGTGAAGAAGTCGTCCTCTATCCAGTACACCCCGGAGTCGATTATCTTATCGCAGGCTTCCACGCACTTGTTATAGAAGTCAGCCGTGGAAGTAATGCCCTCGATGCCGCAATTGGCCGGGGTCACGCCAAACGACTCGGCGTTGAGGTAGAGCCGAGCCAGCAGGGCGTAGGCCATGCCCTGGGTAGCCCGCCCGTAATTCACCGCCTTGCTTGGCACATCGGCCTGGGGCAGCAAGGGGGCGTTTTCTTCTAGTGTGGTCACCAGTTTGTTCCACACCTCCCAGGTATCGCTTTGGGGCACGTTCTCCGAGGCGTAGTCCTCCATGTAGGGGATGCGCCCGAAGCAGTCGAACAGCGTGTAATAATAATAGCTGCGCACCACTTTCAGCTCGGCCACGTAACGGTTGTACACCTCTTCACCCACAGCATCCCGGTAAGGGGCTATCTGTCCCATGATTTTGTTGCACAACACGGCACCCGCGCTGCTGTATTGCCACATGTTTTCAAATCCTTTGCCATTGGCATCCCACGACTGGGTGTTGAAGGATTTCCAATACCCGTCGTCATTCCAGTCGCCGCCCGGGTTGCGTATGGGGCACACGCATTCATCCGAACTGAGGGTACTGAGACCCCAATAGCCCCAGTGGTCGTGCAGCCAGGTGATTTCAGCGTAGGCCTGTCCCACGATTTTCGCCATGTTTTCTTCACTGCTGCCCAATATTTCTTCAGCCGTGGGCTTGCCATAAGGGTTTTCATCCAACATGCTTTCGCAGGATGACAGCACGCCCGCCGCCAGGCAAGCCATACCTATTATATATATTGTCTTTTTCATCTTCGTATGTTTTTATATTTCAGATTTCAAATTCCAGATTTCAGATTTCAAATTTCAGATTCCAAATTGGCACGTGGGTAACGCGGATTGAACCGATGCGGGCATACTCACCCGTAGGGCGTTGCCCTACGCTGAATGCCACAAGGCCGTTGGCCTTGGATTTGCCCGTTCGCCTTTCCCCTTTCCCATTCTACTTTTCCCTTTCTCCTAATTAAACGTCACGTTGATACCGATAAGGAAGTTGCGCACGAATGGGTAGAACCCGGTGGCATCAATGCCCGATTCCCACACGCTCGATGTGTTGATTTCGGGGTCGATGCCCGAGTAACCCGTGATGGAGAAGAGGTTTTCGCCCGTAGCATACACGCGGAACGACTGCACGAACTTGTTGGGCTTCACCGGCAGGGTGTAACCGATGGTCAGGTTGTCCAGCTTGATGTACGAGCCATCTTCCAGGTAGTAGTCCGAGAACACGCCCTGACGTTTTACGCCCGTACCGTTGGCCATGGCTTCCACTTCCTTCATGAACACGTTCGTACCCGCGCTGGCGCCGCTGGGAGCATAGGCCCACCGCTTCACGTTGAGCACGTCGTTGCCTACCACGCCGCGGAAGAAGAGGCTGAAGTCCCAGTTCTTATAGCGGAACGTGTTGTTCCAGCCATAGGTGAACAACGGTTGCGCGTGACCGATGACTTGCATCTTGTCGCGCCCGTATTCATCCTTTTCATACACCAGGTTGCCGCCGGTGGTCACTTGCCCCGTCCACTTGTAGCCGTAGAACGTGCCTACAGGCTGGCCTTCCTCGATGCGTTGCGTGTTCACATTCATCAGGCCGTTTTCACCCACGCCGCCGGACAGCATGGAGGAATAGTTCAGCCCCAGTTCCGGGTCGGACAGCTTGGTGATGATGTTCTTGTTGAAGGCTATGGTGAGGGTCGATGTCCAGTCAAAATGCTTGCGCTGCACGGGCACGCCGGTGAGGGCGATTTCAAGCCCCTGGCTTTTGATGGCACCCGCATTGGCCAGCAGCTTGTTGAACTGGTAGGGCGGCGTAGGCACGTCGTATTCCCACAACAAGTCCTTGGTGTGGCGCAAGTAGGCATCGACGCTACCCGACAGGCGATTGTCGAGGAAGGCGAAATCCACCCCCACGTTATACTCGAACTTGCGTTCCCAGCGCAGGTCTGGGTTGGCATTCTGGTTGACCATGTAGGTGGTCACCCACTGCCCGTTGTACCAGAACGCACCGCCGTTGGTAAGCAGTTCCACCGATTTCAAGTCGCTGCCGAGGTTGTTGCCCGTTATCCCGAAGCCCGCACGCAGCTTGAGGTCGTCTACCCACGAGGCACCGGCCATGAAGTCCTCGCCGCTGATGCGCCAGCCCGCGCTCACCGCCGGGAACCACCCCCACTTGTGGTTGGCCCCGAAACGGGACGAACCCTCGCGGCGGATGGAAGCCGAGAGCAGGTACTTCTCCGCATAATTGTAGTTGACACGGGCGAATCCGGACACCAGCACATTGTCATTGCGGTAGGAACTCATGGTCATCTTCGACTTATCGGCCAAGCCGTTTTCCATCATATAATATTTATTGTCATCCACCGCGAAACCTCCGTTCTTCATTTCGCTGCCGTCGTAGAAGAACTTCTGATACGAGAAGCCCGCCACCGCCGTGAGGGCATGTGCCCCCCATTGCCCGGCATAGTCCAAAGTGGCTTCGTACAACTGGTTCAGGCTGCGGTCGGTCTTGCGGTCGGCCATGCCGGCATCGCCCAGACTGGTGTCATACAGCAGCGAATTATACCAGTAGTTATAGTTGTCACCCTCTTCCAAGGCCGCGAAGCCGGACACTTTCAATCCCGGCACGGGCTTGATGTCCACCGTGGCACGCACCGACCCACGGAAGTAATTACCCTCTTGGTAGGATTCCTTTTGGTTCAAGGAAGCCACCGGGTTGCTCTGTCCCGACCCGTTGGGGATGAAGTAGCCGGACACCGCGTTGTCCGCATCATAAATGGGATACGTGGGGTTGAGCGTGGCCGCCTGCTTGAAGTCGCCACAGAAATAGTTGTTCTTATAGTGCATGTACGAGAAGTCGTATTGCAAGTTAACCCAGCCGTCGAGCAGCTTCTGGTCGGCGGCAAACTTGGCGATGATTTCATCGCGGTCGGAGTTCTTGGCAATGCCCTGCGCGTCCTTGAAGGCCACCGAGCCACGGTAGCTGAAGTTCTTCGTTGCCCCTGTAATGGCCACGTTGTGGTTGTGCGTGATGGGAGCGGTGCGCAGCATCTCGGCCATCCAGTCGGTGCTTGCCCCCATGTCCACCGGCTTCACCTTGCCGCCCGAAAGGGCTTCCAGGTTGCGGTACTCGTCGATGGTAGCCATGCCCGTGTTGCCGCTCGCCTGTGACAGGGATACATAGCCCGAATATTCCACCTGGGCTTTGCCACATTCCACGTTGCCTGCCCCTTCGCCGCGCTTGGTGGTGATGATGATGACCCCGTTCGTGCCGCGCGTGCCATAGATGGCCGCCGCCGAACCGTCCTTCAACACGTCCATGGAGGCAATTTCCGTGGGGGCAATGTTGTCGATGTTGTTCACCGGGATACCGTCCACGATATAGAGCGGCGACGTACCCGCGCCTTTGTCCAAGGTGGAGAACCCACGGATTTGAATGTTGTAGCCCGTGTTGGTGGGGTCGCCGCCCGAGCGGGAGATGTTCAGCCCTGCCACCTTGCCTTGCAGCAGGCCGATGGGGTTGGTCTTCACCCCGGGATTGAAGTTTTCTGCCTTGACGGAGGCCACCGACCCGGTCACCTCCTTCTTCTTCTGCGAACCGTAGCCGATGGCAACGACTTCCTGCAACGCCACCGCGTCTTCTTGCAGTTCCACCACGATGGACGCGCGGCCGTCCACCTCCACGGACTGCGTGGTGTAGCCGATGTAAGACACTTCCAAGGTGGCATCTGGTTGAACGGAGAGGACAAACGTGCCGTCCACGTCGGTAATAGTACCGTTGCTGGTGCCTTGTTCCATAATGTTGGCACCGATAATCGGCTCGCCGCTGGCCTGGTCTTTCACCATGCCCGTCACGCTGGTTGATTGCGCGGAGGCCATGAACGTCCACAGGCAGCATACGGCAGCCCATACGAACTTAACAGGTAAGTTTCTCATGCGTTTGCGTTTTTTTAATTGGTTAGACAATAATTGTGTTAACTAAAGGATAAGCCCATGTGTCTTTCCGGAAAGACGTGAGTCTTAATCTTTACTTACAACAATCGCGTGTATAAAATGTTTGAAATATGAATAAAATTTCTTATATTCCGCACCTCACTCCAACAACCCATAGCGAGCCCCTGGGAGCAAAGCGACTAATCGTTAACCGTCAATCACTAATCGTTAACTACAGCCGCTTCAGTCCCTTGGTGGCCTGCTTGTCGGGGGCGGGGGTGATGGAGATGGCGTAGCCGCCTCCGGGAGCCGCCTTCAGGTTGAGCTTTGTCTTGCTGGTCACGATGCCCTTGGTGATGGTGTAGGCCTGCGGGTTGTGCTCATAGTGCGCATCGGCTGCGTCGGCATACACGGTAGCGATGTACGTGCGGCCCGGGTCGAGGAAGTCCAGCTTCAGCGTCGAGGCATGGCCGTTTTCATCGCTCGTGTTGCCAATGAACCAATTATCCGTTCCCTTGGCTTTGCGGGCGATGGTGATGTAGTCACCCGGCTCGGCTTCGAGGTAGAGGCTCTTGTCCCAATCCAACGCCACGTCCTTGATAAACTGGAAAGCATCCATGAACGGCTCGTAATGCTCGGGCACGTCGGCGGCCATCTGCAAGGGGCTGTACATGGTGACGTACAAGGCCAGCTGGCGCACCAGCGTGGAGTGCACAAACGAGTTGTTGTAAGGGTTCATCTTGCTGATGTGCGTCTCGAAAATGCCCGGCGTGTAGTCCATCGGCCCGCCGATGAGGCGCGTGAACGGCAGGATGGTGGTGTGGTCGGCGTTGTTGCCGCCAAACGACTCGTACTCCGTGCCGCGTGCCGACTCGTTGCCTATGAGGTTGGGATACGTGCGACACAAACCCGTAGGACGCACCGCCTCGTGGGCGTTGACCATAATCTTGTAGTCGGCCGCCTTGGTCACGGCATGCAGGTAGTGGTTCACCATCCACTGCCCGTAGTGGTGTTCGCCGCGCGGGATGATGTCGCCCACGTATCCGCTCTTCACCGAGTTATAGCCGTTGTCCACCATAAACTGGTAGGCACGGTCCAGGTGCCGTTCGTAGTTGCGCACGGACGAGGACGTTTCGTGGTGCATCATCATCTTCACCCCCTTGGAGGCAGCGTAACGGTGCAGCTCGTCCACATCGAAGTCGGGATAGGGCGTGAGGAAGTCGAACACGTAATCCTTCGACTTGCCAAACCAATCCTCCCACCCTTGGTTCCAGCCTTCCACCAACACGGCATCGAAGCCATGCTCGGCGGCGAAGTCGATGTACCGCTTCACGTTGGCCGTGTTGGCGGAGTGGCGGCCGTTGGGCTTCACCTTCGTGTAGTCCGTCACGCCCAGCCGCACACTGGGCAGGTCGTCCGTGTAAGCCCACGAGCCCCGGTTGGTAATCATGTCCCACCACACGCCCACGTATTTCACGGGCTTGATCCAGGAAGTATCCTCTATCTTGCAAGGCTCGTTGAGGTTGAGCGTGATGCGCGATGCCAGGATGTCGCGGGCATCATCGCTCACAATCACCGTGCGCCAAGGCGTGTTGAAGGGAGCCTGCACGTAGCCCTTGTCGCCTTGCGCGTCCGGCGTGAGCCAGGACTCGAACACCATGTTTTCATCGTCCAGGTTGAGGTGCATGCACGAATAGTCCACCAAGGCCGCCTCGTGCAGGTTGATGTACAGGCCGTCGTCGCTCCGCATCATGAGCGGTGTCTGCACACCCGTGGGCGAGAACGGCGTTTGCGACGAGTTGGGGGTGATGGCCGACGGCATCAGGCCCCGTATCTCAGACAGCTTGGAAGTCACCGTGCTGTACTCCTGCGTGTCGTAGTCGCCCGGCAGCCAGAAGGCCGTGTGGTCGCCCGCCATGGCAAACTGCGTGCGCTCTTCCTTGATGACGAAATAGGTCAGGCTGCGCTGCTCGGGAAACTCGTAGCGGAAGCCCAGCCCGTCGTCGAACAGGCGGAAGCGCACCACCAGGCTGCGGTCGTTCATGGGCTGGTACAGCGTGACGGCCATCTCGTTATAATGGTTGCGTATCTCGCTTTCCTCGCCCCACACGGGTTGCCAGGTTTCGTCAAACGTGGCGGTTTGCACATCCTGCACCTCGAAGCCGTTGTACAGGTTCATTTTCTGGTCGGCCTTCTCCGACACCTTCAGGTTGAAGTTGTCGAAGGAAACTGGCTCGTCAGTCTTTTCGCGCTTCAGCTCGAAGCCCAGCGTGCTGGGCTTCACCACGGCCTTGCCTTTATAGGCCAAGTCGTACACGGGCGCACCTTCACCATTTACACGAAAGTTTAACAGCAGATTTCCATCCGGGGAGGCCAGCTGCTGGGCCGTCAACAGTTGGATGGACAACAGGGAGGATAAAATCAGAAAACTTTTCTTCATGACTTATCAAGAATTAAGCGTTTTACAAATGAATGAATGTCGGATGCAAATGTAGAGGACTGGCTTGTCCCCTGTTTCGATATGGATTAAAAATATACAGGGTTGAAACAAATAATAGCATAATAAACAAATAGTTGACATAACGCCAAAACCCCAAAAATATACTTGCTTGTGAGCATACTCCTTCCCTCTGCGGGGTACTCCCGCTGTCTTAGGGTTCATACTCCCTCCCCCCCCTTCGGGGTACTCCCCGCCATAACCCCTCCGGCTCTTCGAGCCACCTCCCCTATCTTAAGGGAGGAACTGGGCTACTCCGTCTGCGAGGCTTTCGCGGAAACCTCGGCAAGCGAAACATTTCTCGTTTTTATTTTTGAGACAAGGCATGCCTTGTCTCTACACGCACAAGAGAGATGAACCCCGCCCCCGTAGGGCGTTGCCCTACGCTGAGTGCCACAAGGCCGTTGGCCTTGGATGTACCGACCCAGCCATCGGGCTGTAGAGACAAGGCATGCCATGTCTCCGTGCACCGCAAGCAAAATGCAACATGGCGGAAAGCTATTTTTATTTATGCAACATTAACATATAACAGTATCTATATTTGCAAATGTCATCTTTTTCCTGTAACTTTGCTCATGCAAAACAATAAGCGAAGTGCATTCCCGCACAAAAGCCGTCCACCTGCCCTTATCATTCCTCCACCCTTCCTTTTCTTTGTAAGCAACAGGTGCAACCCTTTTGCCTAAAAGGGGTACGACCCTTTTGCCCAAAGGGGTGCAACCCTTTTGCCTAAAAGGGGTGCGACCCTTTTGCCTAAAGGGGTACGACCCTTTTGCCTAAAGGGGTACGACTCTTTTGCCTAAAGGGGTACGACCCTTTTGCCCAAAGGGTTACACCACTTTATACAATCTCTGCATACGAGTAATACTCAGCGCATTAGAAATCAATCCATATTCAACCGGCATCCCATGTCGGGAAGGGCATCCCCACCTACAAGTATCGTGCCAAAAGAAGAAAGCAGCGAGAAGGCTGGTTAAATATACTTAAATGTGGACGAGTCCAGGTCAAGACATGCCCCCAATGCCACCCCACCGGAAGCCAAACGACATGGAAAACCTGCTTGCCATCGCTCCAAGCATGCATATCATTTGCGCAATCCATTTTTTTTCTCGAACTTTGCAGCCTTTAAAAGTGGATATAAACAACTATTTTTAAGGAGCTTTTCAAGGTGAAAGAGACAAAGTACATTTTCGTCACGGGCGGTGTGTCCTCCTCGCTGGGGAAGGGCATCATCGCCGCTTCGTTGGGGAAACTTCTGCAAGCGAGAGGTTTCAAGGTGACCAACCAGAAACTGGACCCGTATATCAACATCGACCCGGGCACGCTGAACCCCTATGAGCACGGCGAATGCTACGTGACGGTGGACGGTCACGAAGCCGACCTGGACCTGGGACATTACGAACGCTTCCTCAACGTGGAAACGCACAAGGCCAACAACATCACCACCGGACGCATCTACCAGAACGTCATCAACAAGGAACGCCGGGGCGACTACTTGGGCAAAACGGTGCAGGTCATCCCCCACATCACCGATGAAATCAAGCGCAACATCAAGATGCTGGGCAGCAAGGGCGATTTCGACTTCGTCATCACCGAAATAGGCGGCACCGTGGGCGACATCGAGTCGCTGCCCTATCTGGAAAGCGTGCGCCAGCTGCGCTGGGAACTGGGACGCAACTGCCTCATCGTGCACCTCACCTACGTGCCCTATCTGGCTGCCGCCAAGGAACTGAAAACCAAGCCTACCCAGCATTCGGTCAAGGCCTTGCAGGAACAAGGCTTGCAACCCGACATATTGGTATTACGCACCGAGCACAACATCTCGCAGGACCTGCGCAAGAAAGTGGCCCTGTTCTGCAACGTGGAACCCTCGGCCGTGATGCAGTCCATCGACGTGCCGAGCATCTACCGCGTGCCGCTCAACATGCAGCAGGAACGGCTGGACGAGGTGGTACTCACCAAGACGGGCTTCGACTTGGCCAAGACGCCGAAAGCCGACCTGACAAAATGGACAGCCTTCGTGGAACGGATGGAGAACGCCACCGAGGAAGTGCACATCGGCCTGGTGGGCAAGTACGTGCAGCTGCCCGATGCCTACAAGTCCATCATCGAATCGCTGTTGCAGGCCTGCACGTACAACGACCGCAAGCTGAAGCTGGAACTCATCCTGTCCGACAAACTGGACGACAGCAACGTGGCCGACGCGCTGGGCAACCTGCAGGGAGTCATCATCGCCCCGGGATTCGGCCCGCGCGGCATGGAGGGCAAGCTGGCCGCGCTGAAATACGCCCGCGAGCACAACATGCCCTGCCTGGGCATCTGCCTGGGCATGCAGGCCATGTGCATCGAGTTTGCCCGCAACGTGTTGGGATATGCCGATGCCAACAGCACCGAAATTGACAGCACGACCACGCACAACGTGGTGGACATCATGGACGAACAGAAGAACGTGCTGAACCTGGGCGGCAGCATGCGCCTGGGAGCCTACAAATGCCACCTGAAGAAGGGCAGCAAGGTCTACGAGATATACGGCAAGGAGCAAATAAGCGAACGCCACCGCCACCGCTTCGAGTTCAACAATGCCTACAAGGAGGAATTCGAACGCAACGGCATGTCGTGCAGCGGTATCAACGAGGAGTCGAACTTGGTGGAAATCATCGAATATACCCCCAACCGCTGGTTCATCGGCGTGCAGTTCCATCCGGAATACAGCAGTACGGTGGTAAACCCGCACCCGCTGTTCGTCAGCTTCGTGAAGGCGGCCATCGGTTAGCCGCAGGCGGCAAGGAGCATGGCGTACATCCACCACGCAAACGGCCAACGATTACGTATCAATCAATTTATTATATATAGGTGGAATAACTTACGGCGGGCAAGCTGCGGTTCCTTGGCATAGCCAGTTGCTGCCCGCCGCTTGTTGCCCGTAACCCAACGACACATGGACAAGAATACAACCATCGGTTTCTTACTTATCGCGCTCATCATCATCGGTTTTGCATTGATAAACAAGCCATCGGAAGAGGAGATTGCCCGTCAACGCCATTACAACGACTCCATCGCCCTGGTGCAGCAACAGCGCATGGCGGCGGAAGCGGCGCGGCAGGAAGCCAACGCCGCCTTGCAAGCCCCCGCACAAGGGCTGGACTCGGCGTCCCTGCAAGCCAAACTGGCCGACGCGTTCGGTGCCTTCAGCCCGGCGGCCACCGGCACGGACACCTGCTATGTGCTGGAGAATGAAGTGCTGCGGGTGGCATTGAGTGCCCAGGGCGGGCGCATCTATTCCGCCGAACTGAAGAACTTCCGCACGCACGACTCGTTGCCCCTGTTCCTCTTCGAAGGCAAGGAAAGCATGATGAACTTCACCCTCATCACCAGCAACAACCGCATCGTGAACACGAAGAACATGTTCTTCACCCCCGTATCGGCCCCGCAGACCGATGCCGACGGCAACCAGACCTTGGCCCTGCGCCTCGGAACCTCCGTGCCGGATGCCTACATCGACTTCGTGTACACCCTGCCGAAGGACGACTACATGCTGCACTTCGACATCGTGCCGGTCAACATCAGCCAGGTGATACCCGCCGGTACCAACTCGCTGGAGATGCAATGGGCATCCAAACTGCGCCAGCAGGAAAAAGGACGCAAGTTCGAGGAACGTTACGCCGCACTCAACTACCGGTTTGCCTCCGAAAAGGACGTGGAAATGCTCAATGCCGCCAAGAACGACTCGCGCCGGCTGAACAACCGCATCAAATGGATAGCTTTCAAGGACCAGTTCTTCAGCAGCATCCTGATAGCGGATGACGAAATCGTGAGTGCCAACCTCACCAGCAGCATCGAGCCGGAACACAGCGGCTACCTGAAGGACTACTCGGCCAACATGATCATTCCCTTCGACGCGCTCGACGGTACGCCGACGGGTTTCCGCTTCTTCCTGGGACCCAACCACCACCAGACCCTCGCCTCCTACGACAAGGGCATCGACAAAGAGGATAAGCTCTACCTGCGCAAAATCATCCCGCTGGGGTGGTTCGGCTTTGTGAACCGCTACTTCATCATCCCGATGTTTAACTTCTTCCGCAGTTTCATCGGCAACATGGGCATCATCATCCTGCTCATGACCCTGGTGGTGAAAATCATCATCTTCCCCATGACGTACAAGTCGTACATGTCGAGCGCGAAGATGCGCGTGCTGAAGCCCGAGATTGACGAAATCAACGCCCGCATCCCGGCCGACAAACCCGCCGAACGCCAACAGGCCATGATGAAGCTGTACAACAAGGTGGGCATAAGCCCCATGAGCGGCTGCCTGCCCTTGCTGCTGCAAATGCCCATCCTCATCGCCATGTTCGGCTTCTTCCCCACGGCCATCGAGCTGCGGCAGGAAAGTTTCCTGTGGGCGAAGGACCTCTCCACCTACGATGCCATCATCAGCTGGAAGGCGCACATTCCCCTCATTTCTTCGATATTCGACAACCACATCAGCCTGTTCTGCGTGCTGATGACAGTGACCACCTTCCTCAGCAACAAGCTGAACACGGCCACGCAGGCCGCTGCCGGGGGCGACCAGATGAAGATGATGCAATGGATGATGAACCTCATGCCCATCATGTTCTTCTTCATCTTCAACAACTACGCTTCGGGGCTGACGTACTACTACTTCCTCTCCACCCTCATCTCGACCATCCAGATGTACGCCATCCGCGCCACGGTGGACGAAGAAAAACTGCTCGCCCAGCTCCGCGCCAAAGGCAACGCCAGGGAAAAGAACCCGAAGAAGAAAAGCTCCTTCATGGAACGCCTCGAAAAAGCGCAACGCGAACAGCTGAAGGCCATGCAGCAACAGCAGAAGAACAGAAGGAGGTGACCCCGGCTCCCTGAAAGGGGCTTGCCGGGAACGGACGTATCTCGCCGTCATTTCGAACAAACCGTCATTTCGAACGAAGTGAGAAATCCCCACCCTATCCCTTGTGACATTGCAGGGTGGAGATTTCTCACTTCGTTCGAAATGACGGATGCTGATAAGGCTACAGGTATTACATATACGTCTAATTTTGAATAACTACTTAACTTGGTATGAAAATTCACCTGCTGCCCCTGTCGGTCGCCATCGCCGTGCTTGTTGCAAGTGGCTGCAAGCAAAAGAGCCGCTTTGCCATCGACACCGGCCAGTACCCCAAAGTGGAGTTCCAACGGCTTGACCGCGACCTGCTCACGCTCGACACCGCCCGCATAGGTGCCGGCGTGCGGACACTCTACTGCAACTATCCCGGTTTCTTCCCCGCCTACGTGACCAACGTGCTGGGCATGAACCCGGCGGACACGACCCAAGTGGCCGATGCCCTCCGCGCCTTCCTGACCGACAGCACCTTTGCACCCGTCAACCGCGACGTGCTGCAACGCTACGCTTCCACGGACGACCTGGAGAAGACGCTCACAACCGCCTACGCCTACCTGAGCCACTACTTCCCGGACGTGGATTTGCCCGAAGCCTGCCTGTTCGTTTCCGGCTTCAACCTGTCCATCCTCATGGCCGACAGCGTGACGGGCATGGGAACCGACATGTACCTGGGCAGTGATTACCCCGCCTATGCCAACCTCACCTACCGCTACATGACCAACAACATGAACCGTGCCAACCTGGTGCCGGACATGGTGTCGGCCCTGCTCTTCCGCACTTTCCGCATGGACAGCGACCGGGGCCGCCTCATTGACCACATGCTCTACCGGGGCAAGGTGATGTACCTGCTCTCGGTATGCCTGCCCGACGTGCCCGACGAGATTCTCATCGGCTATACCCCGGAACAACTGGCCTGGTGCCGCCAAAACGAACGCGGCATGTGGGCGGCGGTCATCGAACAGAAGCACCTGTTCTCGTCCGACCTGTTTCTCATCCGCAAGTACGTGAACGATGCCCCCTTCACCGCGCCCCTGTCACAGGACTCGCCCGGACGCGCCGGTACCTGGCTCGGCTGGCAAATCGTGCGCAGCTACATGGAACGCAATCCCTCCGTCACCCTGCCCGAACTCATGCGCACGAACGACTACGAACGCTTGCTGGAACAATCGGGATACAGGCCGTGAGAAGCTATGCGTCAAGTAACTGGCTACCTCTGCCCTGCCCGGCGCACCTGCCCGGCAGGGCTTTTTTTCTAAAATATAAGATATACGAAGTTCCCGTTCCACCTTCCCTATCTTAGGGGAGGAAAAGAAATGTTTTGCTTGCCAAGGCTTCCGCATAAGCCTTATAGACGAAACTAACCAATTCCTCCCCTAAGGTAGGGAAGATGTCGCGGAGCGACAAAGGAGCATGAACAAAATGGGTGGGCAGATTGCAGATATTCATTTAAATAAATATATTTAACCAGCCTTCTCGGAGCTTCTTTTCTTTGACATGATACTTGCAAGGGCGGATGGCCTCCTTGATATGGGATGCCCGGTTGTATGCGAGTTGGTGTTTAATTCGCTGAATATTATAAGCATATGGAGGTGGCATAAAAGGTAGCATACCTTTGGGCGAGTGGAAAAGCCCCCTTTAGGGGGTTGGGGGGGCTCCTTCAGGGGGGTTGGGGAGGCACAAAAAAAAGCCGCCCCCTTGCGGGAGCGGCTGTCGCGGTGTATCGGATTTCAGGTTAACAAGAAGTGGCTATGCGCCG
>CALUML010000016.1 GCA_944321745.1 uncultured Bacteroidales bacterium | reverse complement strand
TTGATGATGCGGTTGAGCCACTTGGCGCGGCGGCACACGCAGTAGCGTCCCTGCGCTTCGCTGGCGGAGATGCTGGCACCCACCAGCAGGAAGTCGTACTGGTAATAATTGGCCATGCGCACGATGCCGCCCTGGATGTTGTCGGCCACCTTGTAGCGGGCCTGGATGGCGGTGCGGCAGTGCCCGATGCCGAGGAAGTGGGCGGCACGCTGGAAACGGCGGCCACCGCTCCGGTGAAGGACAAAGGGCCGGAAGTGGACCTGACGTATGACTTTGTGGTGAACGACGACGCGCTCATCATTACCCTGACCGAGCCGGTGGACCGCATCGAGAATACCACCGTGACCTTCACCGTGGACGGCGTGCGCGACCTCAACGGCAACGAGATGGTCAGCCCCGTGACGTGGAGTGCCTACATCGACCGCAACCAGCTGCAGTGGGATGAAACCCGCGTGGCGGTGGAAAAGGCGGAGTACGAGCCGGGCGACTTCACCGTGCGGGCGTTGAACCTGGGCGGCTCCGTGCAGCACTTCACGCTGGAGAACGTGCCTGCCTGGCTGGATGCCAGCCCGGCGAGCGGCACCATCGACCCGGCGGGTTACGTGGATGTGGCGTTCTCCATCAACGAAGGGCTGAACGTGGGCACATACAACGAGGTCATCTACCTGCGGGGCGACAACAACGTGCTGGAGGCATTGGAACTCGACCTCACCGTGCGGGGCGAAGAACCCGACTGGGCGGTCGACCCGGCGGACTACCGCTACTCCATGTCCGTCATCGGGCAGATACGCATCAACAACATCTTCTCGTCCGACGCGGGCGACAAACTGGCCGCCTTTGCCGGTGGCCGGTGCGTGGGCGTGTCCAACTGCACGTATGACCGCACGCACGACCTGTGGTATGTGTTCCTCACCGTGTATGGCAACGACAAGCAGGCCGCTGCCGATGGTTTGCAGTTCCGCATCTGGGATGCCAGCACGGGCAAGGTCTACGGAGCCACGCCCGACGAGCCGGTAGCCTTCCGCAACGATGCCATCTACGGCAGCGATGCCCCCGTGATGTTCGACGGGCGTGAACTGTTCTTCCAGAACATCGACCTGGCCGCCGGGTGGAACTGGATTTCCTTCAACCTGGCCAATGCCGACCTGGCCGATGTCAACGCCACGCTGGCCAACGGGCAATGGACGGCAGACGACGTGGTGAAGAGCGAGGAATACTTCGACTCCTACTCCGCCGCCCAAGGCCGCTGGACGGGCTTGCTCTCCGCAAATGGCGGGTTCGGCAACACGTCGCTTTATCAGCTCCGTTCGTCGGCGGCGCAGGTACTGAGTGTGAGTGGCACGGTCATTTCGCCCGATACCGTTCCGATTGCGGTGCGCGGCGGGCGTTGGAACTACATTGGCTACCTGCCCGATGCCAACTACACCGTGACCGAAGCCTTGGCGGGCTACGAGGCTCGCGAGGGCGACATCATCAAGTCGCAAGGCAGCTTTGCCGTGTACTCGGATAACGGATGGATAGGCAACCTCACCTACCTGGAGGCCATCCGTGGTTATATGCTCTATCGCAACGCCGGGCAGGGCGACGATGTGCAGTTCACCTATCCCGCCACGCAAGGCACGCTGGGCAGCCGCACCAAGCGCACGGCCGCGTCCGATGCCACTTATATGAACACCGCCTATGCGGGCAACATGGGCATCGTGGCCGCCGTGCGGGGGGCGGAGGATGCCGACCGCATCGTGGCGCGGGTCGATGGCGAACTGCGCGGGGTGGCTGCGTTCGTGCCGGGCGGCGCGTCGGGCTGGCATTTCCTTACCGTGGCAGGCGATGAGGCCGACCGCACCGTGACGTTCGAGCTGGAACGCGACGGCGAAGTGGTGGCACGCGCCTCGCGGCAGGCGGTGTTCCACCGGGATGCCGTGCTCGGCTCGCTGGATGAGCCGTACGTCATCGACTTCCGGGGCGCAGCCGTGCAGGCCGATGTCTATCCAAGCCCCTTCACCGACCGGCTGCATGTGCAGGTGGACGTGCCAGCCGACGGCATCCGGGTAAGCATCACCGTGTATGGCATGACGGGGCAGGCCGTGGCGCGCCACACCGACACGGCGCAAGCCGGGTTGTACCGCTGGCAGTGGGACGGCTGTACCGCCGCAGGCGCATCCTGCCCCGCAGGCACCTACCTGGTGCGCATCGACCTGGGTGGCGACACCTTTACGCACAAAGTGGAGAAGAAATAGGTTGTTTAATTTTGAACAGCTACTTAATTTTGAATAGCTATTTATGAAGTCAAGACGATGGATAATCCCGCTGCTCGTGGCCGTGCTGTTGGCGGCAGGCTGTGACCGGGAAGAAGTGTATCCTACCTACGACCAGCCGGGGTGGGTGGAAACGTTCGATGGCGACTACAACGCCTCGATGACTGCCGTGCTGCGCCTGCCGGACAACCTGGCCCCTTACGTCGCGGCTGGTGACGAGCTGGCCGCCTTCATTGGCGATGAATGCCGGGGGGTGGGGCAGCAGGTGGACGGCCTGTGGTACGTGATGCTCAAAGGCACGCCCGATGAGCAGGGCATGGTGTCCATCCGCTATTACAGCGCAGCCAACCGCTACCTGTACCGCACCGCCGAAGGCTTCGAGTTCGAGTCCGATGGCGTGTACGGCACGGCTGACAACCCCGTGACCCTCTCCCTGGTAACGCAGGAGTGAGAGGTAAAAGGGGAAAGGGAGAAAAAGGGGAGAAAGGGAAAAGGGTGAAAGGGTGAAAGCCAAGGCCAACGGCCTTGCAGCATTCAGCGTAGGGCAACGCCCTATGAACAGAGGCAAAAGGCAGTGCCTCTCCGTGCTAATCCGTTCCATCCGTGTTTCCCAATAATAACTGAAGGTTGAATGAAGGATTAACTGAAAATCTGCGCTTATCTGCGCTATCTGCGGGAAATAATCTGAAATCTGGAATTTGAAATCTGAAGTATATGAAACTCTTCTTCTCCGGGCTGCTTGCCCTGTGCTGCGTCCCTGCCGTGGTGGCGCAAGAGGCGGTCGATACTGAACGTCGTGAGGCCGAACGTGCCTATGTGCGCGACCAGCTCGCGAAAAACTGGTACGTGGAGGCGGGTGCGGGTGCGCAAATCCTCTTTGCCGACGACGCTTCCGGCCTCGGTTTCGGGCAACGGCTCACCCCTTCGCTGTCGGTTGCGGCAGGCAAGTGGTTTTCGCCTTATTGGGGGATGCGCTTGCAGGCGCGGGGGTATGGGTTCAACGGCAACACGGGCATGGGCGGCATTTACGTGGCCGACCCGGTGGACGGGCTGGTCTACGGTACGGGCGACCCGGTGCGTTCCGAGGTGACCATCCGTCCCGATGGTACGTACCGCCGTTACATGCGCTACTTGGACGTACATGTGGACTTCCGCCTGCGCCTGCTCGACCTCATTGGCGGGCCGGGCGGCGCGGGCCGTTGGGAGGTGATGCCCGCCGTGGGGCTGGGCTATGCCCGGGCGTTCGCCTACCGGGGCGTACCGGCGGGCAATTTCCTGGCCACCCACTTCTCCCTCGCGGGCAGCTACCGGCTCGCTCCCTCGTTCGACCTCAACCTCGAAGCCCACGCCGTCCTGTTGCCCGATGCCTTTGACGGGCGCATCACCGGGCAGCCGTGCGAGGCGGGGCTGGCTCTCACCCTGGGAGCCACGTACCACTTCCCGGCACGGGGCTTCCGCCGGACGGCGGCCACTCCGCCACCTGCCCTCGAAGCCCTTGCCGCGCCCGCTCCGGCCGAGGTGCGTGTGGTGCGCGACACGGTAGTGCTGACCCGCGAAGTACGGGTGGAAGTGTCCGTGGAGGTTGCGAACGAGCCCTTTACGCTGGGCGTGGTGGCCTTTGCCATCGACAGCAGCGAGCCGCGCCCCGGGCAGGAGGTGACCTATGTCAACCTGGCGCGCTACCTGGAAGCGCATCCCCGCGCCATGCTGCGCCTCGACGGCTATGCCGATGCCGCCACCGGCACGCCGGAGTACAACCTGCACCTCTCCCGCCAGCGTGCCGATGCCGTGTACCGCCTGCTCACGGAGCAATACGGCATCGCCCCCGGCCGCTTGCAGGCACAAGGCATCGGCGGCAACGGCAGTCCCTACGACCAGGCCGCCTGGAACCGCGCCGTGGTGGTTACGGTCATAGAGGAATGAGATAGCAGGCCGCCACCTGTCTGCCATGCCTCCTGCCCCCCCCCCTTCCCGCATCCATACTTTCCCGCCTGCCCATCCATACTTCCTCCCTTGCCTGCCTATTCTTCCTCACCTGCCCATGTATTCTACAAACTAAGTCTTAGTTTTTATAAACTAAGCCTTAGTTTTTACAAACCAAATCTTAGTTTTTACAAACTAAGTCTTGGTTTGTAGAATTTCTGCCCAAGGCAGGAAGTATGGATGGGCAAAAGGGGAAGTATGGGTAGGCATCTTAGAAAATATGGATGCGGGAAAGGGGGAAGGAGGCTTGCCGCAGGTACCTGGCGGATGGATAATTAGGAGAAAACTTCGTTTTCACTTGCCGCTGCCCTCGCCTTTGCGTATATTTGTCCCATGTTTTTCAAAACGCAACCATCATGAAAGCTCTTGTGAAACTTCGCCCTGAAAAAGGGATTTGGATGGAGGACGTGCCCATGCCGAAGGTGGGCGTCAACGACGTGCTCATCAAGATTAAGAAGACCGCCATATGCGGTACCGACCTGCACATTTACAAATGGGATGCCTGGTCGCAGGCTACCATCAAGACCCCGATGACCATCGGCCACGAGTATGTGGGAACCATCGTGGACAAGGGGAGCGGGGTGAAGAACATCCAGGTAGGCGACCGCGTGACGGGCGAAGGGCACATTGCCTGCGGGCATTGCCGCAACTGCCGCCGAGGCAAGCTGCACGTGTGCGAGAACATCGTGGGCGTGGGCGTGAACCGCGACGGGGCGTTTGCCGAATACCTGTCGCTGCCTGCCGAAAACGTGGTGAAGCTCGACCCGCGCATCTCGGACGAGATGGCTTCCATCATGGACCCCTTCGGCAACGCCACGCACACGGCCTTGTCGTTCCCCCTCATCGGCGAGGACGTGCTCATCACCGGGGCGGGGCTTATCGGCACCATGGCCACGGCCATCTGCCGCTTCGCCGGGGCGCGCTACATCGTGGTGAGCGACCTGAACGACTACCGCCTCGACATTGCCAAGCGCATGGGGGCCACCCTCACCATCAACCCCACCAAGGGCGAGACGGTGGAACAGGCCAAGGCGCAACTGGGCATGCACGGCTTCGACATCGGGCTGGAAATGTCAGGCTCGCCCGCTGCCTTCCAGGGCATGATAGACAATATGTACAACGGCTCGAAGATTGCCCTGCTCGGCATCCTGCCGCCCACGACCACGGTGGACTGGAACGAGATTATCTTCAAGGCCCTCACGCTGAAGGGCATCTACGGGCGCGAAATGTGGGAGACGTGGTACCAGATGGAACAGATGCTCATCACGGGGCTTGACCTCTCGCCCGTCATCACGCACCGCTTCCCCATTGACGACTTCCAGAAGGGCTTCGACATCATGGAGTCGGGCCAGTGCGGCAAGGTCATCTTGAACTGGGAATAAAATTGGTACGCAAAGACGGAAGATTATATACGCAAAGACGCGAAGACGCGAAGATTTCCCCTTGCTTTGAAGCCATATCTCCGCGTCTTTGCGTCTTCGCGTACCATCTAAGAAATCTTCGCGCTTTCGTGTCTTTGCGTACCATCTAAGAAACCTTCGCGTCTTCGCGTCTTTGCGTACAAATTTTCATGCAACTGAAACTTAACAGCATTCATCATCCATCCTACGGCCAGTGGACGGTCTACGTGCTGCTGGCCGTGGTGTTGTGGGGAGCGACCTATGCGGGGGCGTTCCACACCTACAGCATGCCGGCGGACGACTGGGTGCGGGCTCTTGCCGCCCACCTGCACGACGGCTCCGTCGGGCGTAATGTGGCTTGCCTGGGACTTGCGCTGGCCAATGCCGTGCTGCTCAGCCTGCTCACCAGCCGTTTCGCGTTTGTGGACACGCGCACCCAGTTGCCCGCCATCACGTTCCTGTTGCTCGCCACGGTGTGGGAACCGTCACACGCCAAGCTTGAGTCGTATCTGGCTCTGCTGCTGTTCACGGGGGCGTTGTTCCGGCTGCTTGACATGCGGCGCGACCCGGCTGCTTCCGAAAAAGCTTTCTCGGGCAGCCTGCTTATCGCTTGCGCCGGGCTGCTCATCAACGACCTCATGTTCCTCATCCCCATATGCTGGCTGGGTTTCCTGCTGCTGCAAAGTTTCTCTTTGCGCACTTGGCTGGCCTCGCTCATGGGGGCGGTGGCTCCGTGGATGTTGTATGGTGCCGGGTTGTATGCCTTCGACCCGCCGGTGGACTGGGGCGGGGTGTTCCGCCTGCATTTCTCGTTCGGCTTCAGCCTGGACGGGCTGATGCTGCCCACCAAGCTGTATATCGGCCTGTTGTTTGTCCTGTTCTTCATTACGTTGGCGGGCACGTACACCGACTTCCAGCGCAAGTCCGACAGCACCCGGCGCAACTTGAACTTCATCCTGATGATACTGGTGTTTTTTCTGTTGGCATTCCTGGCGCAGGCCGAGTTCGATGGCACGTTGTTCCCGTTCATCGCCTTGTGCTTCTCCCTGTTCATCTCCAACGTCTATTCCATCCGGCGGACCAATTTCTACGCCGTCCTCTACTTGGTGTTCCTGGGGGTCAACCTTTTGTTCCTCATTTTTAATTTCGTCTGGTGATATGTCGGGGCTTATCGGGTTAGGCTACGTGGGGCTGTTCATTGCCGCTTTCCTGGCGGCCACGGTGGTGCCGTTCAGTTCCGAAGTCGTGTTCACTGCGTTGGCATTCGGTGGCTTCGACTTGTGGGCGTGCGTGCTGGTGGCCACGGCGGGCAACTGGCTGGGAGGCATGACGTGTTACGCCTTGGGGCGGCTGGGCAAGGTGGAGTGGATCGAACGCTTCACGGGCGTGAAAAAAGAAAAGATAGATCGCATGGCCGACCGTGTGCAGCGTCATGGCAATTGGCTGGCCTTTTTTTCCTTCCTGCCCGGCGTGGGCGATGCCATCGCCGTGGCCGCCGGTTTCTTCCGCTGCAACGGTTGGATTGTCGCCATAAGCATCCTGCTCGGCAAGTTTGCCCGCTACGTGGTGTGGATGCAGGTGAACGGGTTGTTTGTGTGAAACTGCGCATAAAAGCACAAGCAAATCAAGGTTATCTGAAATGAAAGTGTTACTTTTGCGCGCTTTTTCGCTACAGGGGCGGCTATCCGGGTGAGTCGGATGAGGCTTTTCGGGCGAATGTAAGTGAGTTAGATTGGGCGTTGTGCCCGTACTTAAAAGCAAGGAAATGAAAAATAAGTATGTCGATTTGATTGAACAGTCGTTCGAGTTCCCGAACGATGAGTTCACGGTGGTGGAAAACGAGCTCCAGTGGTTCGGCGTGCCGGTCATGGATCTTATCAAGCAGTATGGCACGCCGTTGCGCATTGCCTATCTGCCCAAGATTGCCGAAAACATCCGCAAGGCGCGCCGCATGTTCAACGTGGCGATGGCCAAGGTAGACTACCAGGGCGACTACCATTATTGCTACTGCACGAAGAGTTCGCACTTTTCGTTCGTGCTGGAGGAGGTGCTGAAGCACAATGTCCACATCGAGACGTCATCGGCTTTCGACATTAATATTATAGAAGCCTTGTACGAGCAGGGCACCATTACGTCCGACATCTTCGTGGTGTGCAACGGCTTCAAGCGTCCGCAATATGTGGAAAACATCCAGAACCTCATCCGCAACGGTTTCCACAACATCATTCCCATATTGGACAACAAGTTCGAATTGGACTTGCTTATGAAGGACTTCAAGGAGAAGTTTAAAGTGGGCATCCGCATTGCTTCGGAAGAGGAGCCCAAGTTCGACTTCTACACCTCGCGGTTGGGCGTGCGCTACAACGACATCATCCCGTATTACCAGGAAAAGATTGCCCACAACCCGCAAGTAGAATTGAAAATGCTGCATTTCTTCATCAATACGGGTATCAAAGACACGTCTTATTATTGGAACGAATTGAGCAAAGCGGTTAACCTGTATTGTGAGTTGAAAAAGATATGCCCGCAGCTGGATAGCTTGAACATCGGCGGGGGATTGCCCATCCAGTCGCACCTCGACATGGTGTACGAATACGAATACATGGTGGAGGAAATCGTGGCGCAAATCAAGAACATCTGTGTGCAGAACAACGTTCCCGAACCGCATATATTCACCGAATTCGGCTCATACACGGTGGGCGAAAGCGGGGCGATGCTCTACTCCATCGTCAACCAGAAGCGGCAGAACGACCGCGAGTTGTGGGACATGATTGACAGTTCGTTCATGACCACGCTGCCCGACACGTGGGCCATCAACCAGCGGTACGTGTTCCTGGCCATCAACAACTGGGACTCGCAGTATGAGCGGGTGAACCTGGGAGGACTGACATGCGACAGCGAGGACTTCTACAACGCCGAGGTGCACTCCAACGCCGTGTTCCTGCCTAAGATAGAGGAGGGGCGCGAGCAGTACATCGGCTTCTTCCACATGGGGGCTTACCAGGAGGCGTTGAGTGGTTACGGAGGCATCCAGCACTGCCTCATCCCTTGTCCCAAGTTGGTTATCGTTGACCGCGACGAGGACGGTGAATACACCACCAAGCTCTTTGCCAAGGAGCAGAGCTACAAGTCCATGCTGAAGATATTGGGGTATTGATTCGTTGCATGGAGGTTGGAAAAGAGTTTGTACCTTATAAAAGGGGAAGGCGGTTGCCAGGTTTGGCCAACCGCCTTTCTGTTTTAGTGGGGGGTGAGGAGTTTTTCCGCCTGGTGGGTGCGTCAACCGGGTCATCCGGCTTCTTATTTGAAATCCTCCAGTTCCACCAGTTTGTTCACCAGGGCATACACGGTGAGGCCCGAGGTGCTGTGTATTTCCAGCTTGCGGGCGATGTTGCGGCGGTGGGTGATGACCGTGTGGGTGGAGAGGTACAGCTGTTGTGCGATTTCCTTGTTCGTATGTCCCTTGACCACGAGCACGAGAATTTCCTTCTCGCGGTCGCTCAGCTGCTCGCCGCTGTCTGCCGCATCGTCCGCCGGGGATTCGGGAGGGGCGTAGAGGCGGTCGAGGCGTTGCTTGATTTGCTCCGTGCTGTCGTGCATGCCGATGACCTCGTCGTAGCGGGCCAGCAGGCTGTCGCTGTAGGCGGCCGAGGCCAGTGCCACGATTTTCATTTCGGGGTTGGCGGGCAGGGCGCGGGCGTGCTCCAGGTCGGACACGCTCCAGAAGGCCGGGTTCACCACCAGCAGGTCGGGCTTGTGCAGGGTGAGCAGGTGTTCCAGTCCCTCGGTGCCGTTCGTCTCGATGGGTTGCAGGCGGTAGCCGGGGATGCGGTTGAGCACGGCGGACAGCCCGCTGCGCAGGATGTCCGACGGCTCGGCGATGAGCACTTTCAACAGGTTTTCTTCCGCTTTCATCGTTTCGCATTGATGATGGATTGTTCGAGGGACTCGACGGCCGGGATGAGCAGGTAGTCCTCCACGCGGTTGTGCCCGGTTAGTTCCGCGCCGCAGCCCAGGATGTCGATGAGCAGGTCGGTGAGCAGGAACGAGTTGCCTTCGGACGGGTAATATTTGATGAGTATGTTCTTCAAGTCGAGCATCTTCTGGTCAATCTGGTTGTGGCGTTCCTCGAACACGTGCACGTCGTAGCCAGCGGGCTTGTGCCCTTGCAGCAGGCCCAGCACGTAGGGGAATGCCACTTCGTCCTCGTAGCGCATGTGGCTGTCCACCTCCTCCACGTACTCGTCGAAGAAGCGCAGGAACACGTCGCGGTAAGCCGCCCCCGCCTCGTTGGCCTCGATGGCCCGCACCAGTTTGGCACGGATGTCGGGCAGTTTGAAGTCCAGAAAGTAGCGGTGTCCGTTGCGCAGGAAGCCGATGAGGCAGTCCAGCCGCAGCCCTGCGTGGCCGTTGTCCAGCCCGTAGTCCCGTTCGGCCAGGAAGTTGATGACGGTGACGAACGTGTCCGTATCCACCCCGTGTGCCTCGCACACTTCGCGCACCGTGCGGTTGTGAAAGCCGAGCGGCAGCCCGAAGCGCGACACGGCGAGCAGCAGTGTGGGGTTGTCGGCGATGATGTCGTTCATCCGTTGGTAGGCAGCGTATTTTCCTTGCAGCATGTCTGTATGATGTTTGTGGTTCAGGGGGATGCCCGTCCGGCCCTGTGCCGCCGGGACGTTCCCCATGCAAATATACTGCTTCTGCCCGGATGCACAATCGCGGCGCACGGGCAGAAGCGGATACTAATTAATACAAACAAACTAAATTCTACTGTTGACGATGCAAAGTTCGCTCCTTCCTGCCGCCCCCGCAATCGCCACGAGTAGGTATTTTCCGTCCCCGCGCGGGCGGCGGGCTACCTACTTGCGGGGAGCGCGGTGCGTTTGTGCGGGGATGTTTTTCAAAATGTGCTGACAGGTTTTCCCGAACGTGGGCATTAGAAGTTGTGCGCACGAATGGGGAAACATCTCCGCACAAATGGGGAAACATCCGCTGGCAAACGAATATTTGCATTATCTTTGCTGGCGCGAATAAAGGGAATTAATTTATGAAATATGTATTTCTCGTGCTTTGGCTCGTTTTCACGGCGGGCGTGGCCTACGCCGGGTGGCGCGGCTGGCAGGCGTGGCATCCCTGGCCCTGGGCACGCACGACGTGGGTCGCGCTTGTGGGGCTGCTCTACGCCAGCCTCCTGGCCGCCCTCGCCTTGGGGCGCGGAGGCGCGTCCGAGGCGGCGCGGGTGGTGGCCGTGGTCGGCTATTCGGCTCTCGTCTTTCTCTTGTATGCCGTCATGACCTGCCTCGTGGCCGACGTGGCGCGGCTCGTGGGGCGGTTGGCCGGGGCTTCGGGCTACCACCTGGAGGTGATGCACCGCGCCGTGCTGCTCGCGGGGCTGGCGGTCACGCTCCTGGCGATGGGGGCGGGCAACAGGCGGTTCCGCCATCCCGAGGTGATGCACATGACCCTCACGCTCGACAGCCGCCCGCCGCAGGGACGCGAGCTCACGGTGGTGGCAGCCAGCGACCTGCACCTGGGGCAGATGATAGGCAAAGAACGGCTGCGTGGGTTCGTGCAGCTGATTAACGACCAGCATCCGGACGTGGTGCTGCTGGCGGGCGATGTGTATGACGGGGCGTTGGCACCCGTCGTGCAGCAGCGCATGGCGGACGACCTGCGGGCCATCCGCGCTCCCTTCGGGGTGTACGCCGTGCCGGGCAACCACGAATACATCGGCGGCGACGTGGACGCGAAGGCCGACTACCTGCGCCAAGGCGGCGTGCGCCTGCTGCGCGACTCGGTGGTGTCCGTGGACGGCGGCAACCTCTACATTGCCGGGCGCGACGACCGTTCCAATCCCCGCCGCAAGCCTTTGGCCGACCTGCTTGCACCCCTCGACAGCGCGAAGCCCGTGGTGGTGCTCGACCACCAGCCCGTTCGCCTGTCCGAGGCCGAGGATTGCGGGGTGCAGCTGCAGTTGTCCGGGCACACGCACGAAGGGCAGTTCTTTCCCGTCAACCTCGTGGTGCGGGCGATGTACGAAAACGCCTACGGCTACTCCCGGCGCGGCGGCACGCAATACTACGTCTCCTCCGGCCTCGGGCTGTGGGGACCTCCCTACCGCATCGGCACGCAAAGCGAGCTGCTGGTGATAAGGCTGCGGTACTGATACGGGGTTGGCGCGGTTGGGTGCGCCAAGTCGTGTGGTTTGGTACGCGAATACGCTAAGACGCGAAGGTACGTGTCCTGTTTGCTTCGCGTCTTGGTGTCTTGACGTACAAATAAATAATATATAAACTGATTTCAAATACGATAGCGATGAACAAGACATTCCTGTTGATGGCCCTCGCGCTGCTGCCGCTGGCCGGCTTGCGGGCGCAGGCGAGCGTGGCACGTGATGTGCCGCCTACTTTCCGGTACGACCAGGTGCTGATGCCCGCCGCCACTGTGACGCGGGCCGTGCTGCCCGTGTCCGCCGAGCAACTGCGCCAGGAGGACATGGAACGTGTCAAGGACGGCCATCCCCTGCGCGTGGCCGTGCCCGTGGCGGTGGACGTGCGGCTGGACGGGCAGCCCGGCGACTGGCTCACGTTGCCCGGCGGCGAACGCGTGTGGCAGCGTGCCATCGAGGCCGACGGGGCGGGCGGCCTGCTGCTCACCTTCGACACCCTCGCCCTGCCCGAGGGCGGCGTGCTATACGCCTACACCGCCGACCGCGCCGTGTTGCACCGCGTGACCCGCGCCGACAACCCCGACGGCGGCCCCTATGCCCTGCCCCGCATCATGGCCGACGAGGTCATATTGGAATATGTGCAGCCTGCGGGAGGCGTGGCGGGCGGACAACCACGTATCACCCTCCCCACCGTGGGCCACCTGTACCGCACCCGGCAGCAGTTGCAGGACGACCTCTCATGCTTCATCAACATCACTTGCGAGGAGGGAGACGACTGGCGGCAGCAGGCCAAAGGGGTGGTCAGCCTTGATATACAATTCGGCTTCGGCGAGTGGTATATCTGCTCCGGCTCGCTGATAAATAACGTGCGGCAGGACGGCACGCCCTATCTGCTCACCGCCCACCATTGCATTGACGGGTACACGTCCCTTACCTTTCGCACGCTGCGCACCTACTTCTTTCTCGACCCCTTGCCCGATGGCACGGACTGTACGGAGGAACTGTACACGAATGATTTCTATCAGACCCTTGTTGGCACGGAGTTGGTGGCCGACGTACCCATGTACGGCGGGTCGGATGGTGCGCTGCTGCGCCTCACGCACGACATACCCGCCGACTGGGACATATATTATAATGGATGGGACGCGCGCGGCGAGGCGGCCACTTCCGGCGTATGCATCCACCACCCGAACGGCATGGTGAAGAAGATTTCCACTTACCGCAGCCGCCTGGCCTCCGCCCGCTGGAGCGACGAAGGGGGCGGCGGAGCCGTCAACGCTTCGTGGGGGCTTACCTGGTCACCCACCCGCAACGGTTACAGCGTCACGGCGGGCGGCTCGTCCGGCTCGCCGCTGTTCAGCCAGGACGGGTTGATAGTGGGCACGCTCAGCGGCGGCGAGTCCTATTGCGATTACCCATATTATCCCGACATCTTCGGCAAGTTCTCCTACCACTGGGACCAGTATCCCGACTCCTTGCAGCATTTCTCCCGCTACCTCGACCCCGACAATACCGGCACGCTGGTGCTGGGGGGCTATGCCCCGCAGCCGCAGTCATCGGTCGATGCGCCGCAAGCTCCTGCCACGTCCGAGGTGTTTGTCGCGGATGAAGGGGTCGTGATACGCCGGGCAGCCGACGCGCCCGCCGCCGTGAGCGTGTACGACCTCACGGGCCGTCCGGTGTGGAGCGGCACGATGGAAGGACGCGAGCTGCTGCTGCCGCGCAGCCTGTTCGCCCCCGGTGTGCATGGCGTGAAGGTGGACGGCGATACGCACAAGGTGGTGGTCAGGCCATAAGGGAGGACGGCACGGCATGGCAACGCACAACGACACGGGCAGCAAGGGCGAGGCGGCGGCGCGGGACTACCTGCTGACGCAGGGCTACCGCGTACGCCACGTGAACTGGCGGTGCGGCCACCTGGAACTGGACATTGTGGCCGAGCGCGACGGCGTGCTGGTGGTGGTGGAGGTGAAGACCCGCTCCACCGACTACTACGGCCCGGCACACGAGGCCGTGAACGACCGCAAGCGGCAGCGCATCGTGACCGCCGCCGATGCCTACGTCCGCCAGCACGACTGGCAGGGCGAGACGCGCTTCGACATCATCACGCTGGTGCCGGAAGGGAGCACGTTCCGCCTGGAGCACATCGAGGATGCCTTCCTGGCGTGAGGTCTGAGGGGAGGAGCACAAGTTTCGCTTTTTGCTCCTTGTAAGGGGGCTATCCGCCCCCTTGCCCCGGACCTACTTTCTTTCTCCAGCGAAAGAAAGTAGGCAAAGAACGCCGCCGCTGTGCCCGCTTCGCACGGGAAACGCTTCGCTGCGCGGGCTGAAAGCCCAAACTTGCCGTCGCTGCGCTCCGGCTTCGAACAATGGGCTTTCTGCCGCCCGCTTCGCTCGGTTTCCCGGCTCACCGGCCAAGGCGGTTTCCCAGTCGGCATAAAGCAAGCATGAACCGTCCGCCGGACAATGGTATCGTATAAACGCGAATGGCGCAAATGACCGCAAATACATTTCCTCCTTGGAAAAGCATTTGCGTCCATTTGCGCCATTCGCGTTATTGGCGTTCTCCCGGAATGTTCTCCACGTTCCCTTACAGCAGTTCCACGCTGCGTTTCACGAATTTCGCCAGGGCTTCGCCTTTCAGCATGTTGTTGGCCAGCAGGGCGAGGTCGATGAGTTGGCCCACTTGCTTGTTGCCTGCGGCGTAGGCTTTGTACACGTCGCGCTTGGCGGCTTTCAGTTCGTCGGCCCGTTTGCGCAGGCTGTCCAGCTCGTCCTTTTCGGCGGTCGGTATTTCTTCCTGCTTTTTGCCCTTGTGCGCTTCCTGCAGCTCGTGTCGGCGGGCTTCCACGGTGGCCAGCTCGGCGGCCAGCGGGGCAATCTGTTCGCCCGTGGCGGCTTCCTCGTCGGTCAGGAGGCGTTCCACCAGCGGATGGGCGGTGTTGACCACCACGTTGTAGCTGTCGGGCATTTCGCCGTAGAAGTTCATCATGCCCCCTTGCACGGCGGACATCTCCTTCATGCGGCGCATGAACTCGTTGCGCGTGATGTAGAGCGGGCTGTCCGTGGCGGCCAGTTGCTCGAAGGTGACCATGAACTCCGTCTTGTCCAGCGCGGGCAGTTGTGTGTCGAAGATGTCCTTCAGGGCTTCGCGCTGCGCGTCGGTGAGGGTCACTTGCGCCTGATCGGCCTTGGCGATGAGCTTGTCCAGCGTGTCGCTGTCCACCCGCACGTAGCGCGTTTTTTCATGCTTCTGTTCCTGCTGGCTGATGGCGTGCGCGTCCAGCGGGCTGTCCATCAGCAGCACGTCGTAGCCCTTGTCCTTCGCCGCCTGGATGTAGCTGTATTGCTCGTCGCGGTTGGTGGCGTACAGGTAGATGAGGTTGCCGTCCTTGTCCGTCTGGTTGGGTTCGATGAGTTTCTTGTATTCTTCGAGCGTGAAGTATTTGCCGTCCACGTCTTTCAGTAGGATAAAGCCCTCGGCACGTTCGTAGAATTTCTCGTCGCTCAGCACGCCGTATTGTATGAAGAGCTTGAGGTCGTCCCATTTGCCCTCGAACTGGGCGCGGTCTTTCTTGAAGATGTCGCCCAGCCGTTCGGCCACCTTCTTGGTGATGTAGCCGGAGATTTTCTTCACGTTGCCGTCGCTTTGCAGGTAGCTGCGCGACACGTTGAGCGGTATGTCGGGCGAGTCGATTACGCCGTGCAGCAGGGTGAGGTAGTCGGGCACGATGCCTTCCACCGAGTCGGTGACGAACACCTGGTTGCAGTACAGCTGGATTTTGTTGCGTTGCAGGTCGAGGTTCGTGCGGATGCGCGGGAAGTAGAGCACGCCCGTGAGGTGGAACGGATAGTCCACGTTGAGGTGTATCCAGAACAGCGGGTCGTCGCCCATGGGGTACAGCTCGCGGTAGAACGCCTTGTAGTCGTCGTCTTTCAAGTCGGCGGGCTTGCGCGTCCACAGCGGGTTCACGTCGTTCACCACGTTGTCCTCTGTGGTTTCCACCTCTTTGCCGTCTTTCCATTCGGTCTTTTTACCGAAGGCGATGGGGATGGGCAGGAACTTGCAGTACTTCGTGAGCAGGGCCTGGATGCGTGCGTGTTCGAGGAACTCGGTGTTGTCGTCGTCGATGTGCAGCACGATGTCGGTGCCCCGGTCGGCTTTCGTCGTTTCCTCCAACGTGTATTCGGGGCTGCCGTCGCACGTCCAGTGCATGGCGGGCGCGTCGTCGCGGTAGGAGCGGGTGAAGATTTCCACCTGCCGCGACACCATGAAGGCCGAGTAGAAGCCCAGCCCGAAGTGGCCGATGATGGCCTGGGCGTTGTCCTTGTATTTCTTCACGAACTCTTCCGCGCCCGAGAAGGCTATCTGGTTGATGTACTTGTCGATTTCCTCGGCGGTCATGCCCAGCCCGCGGTCGCTCACGGTAATCGTTTTCGCGTCCTTGTCCACGCTCACGCGCACGGTGAGGTCGCCCGTCTCGCCCTTGAAGTCGCCCACGGAGGCCAGCGTTTTCAGCTTCTGCGTGGCATCCACGGCATTGGACACCAGTTCGCGCAGGAAGATTTCGTGGTCGCTGTACAAAAATTTCTTGATGATGGGGAAAATGTTGTCGCTCGTTACCCCAATGTTTCCTTTAGCCATGTCGATATGTTTTTATATATTGTTGTCCGAATAGATGCTTTGCGGAAAAAGGGGTTTGCAAAAAGAGTGCCACCAGCGCGGGGTGACAATCTGTCAGCCGTGCGGACGCTTCCCGCTGCGCAATGCGGACTTTGTGGCGGGAACGGGGGCGGGCTTCCGGGAAACTGTCTGTGCCGGGGAGGCTGAAATTCCGTTAGTGCGGAGGTAAATTTCCGTAGTAACGCGGCTGAAATTCCGTAGGCACGGAAAAATATTTCCGTAGGCACGCAGCGGAAGGGGGATGGAGAGGCTTGGTGAAACGCAACGGGAACAAGGATATGCGGACACAGAGCGGCACAGAGTTTTTATGCTTTTTGCTTTTTAAAAAAAAGCACACATAGCTTGTCCCGCCACATTGTGCCGGGATTTTGGAAGGGCATCGGCTGCTTCAAGCAGGCAATGGCAACCAATGTCCCGATGCCCAGCATCGGGACAAGCTATGTGAACTCCCGAAAAGACCAAGAAAAATAAAAACTCTGTGCACTCTGTGTCCACACGCCTTTGTCCCCCGCAGCATTGCGCTGCCGGCCGCGTGCCCCGGCGGGCGTTTGCGTTTTCAAGAAAAAAAAGCTAATTTTGTGCCTTGGTATTCATCCTAAAACAAGAAATATGCTATCCGTATCCGAACGATTGGCGGCGCTTTCCCCGTCGGAAACGTTTGCCATGTCCCAAAAGAGCAGCGAGCTGAAGGCTCAAGGCGTGGACGTGATCAACCTGAGCGTGGGCGAGCCCGACTTCAACACGCCCGACCATATCAAGCAGGCTGCGAAGCAGGCCGTGGACGACAACTTCTCGTTCTATTCGCCCGTGCCGGGCTTCCTCAGCCTGCGCAAGGCCGTGTGCGAGAAGTTGAAGCGCGAGAACGGGCTGGACTACCGCCCCGAGCAAATCGTGTGCACCACCGGCGGCAAGCAGGCGTTGTGCAACGTGCTGATGTCCGTCGTGGGCCGTGGCGACGAGGTCATCATCCCCGCCCCCTACTGGGTGAGCTACCCCGAAATGGTGAAGCTGGCCGACGGCAAGCCGGTGTTCGTCTACGCGGGCATCGAGCAGGATTTCAAGATGACGCCCGGGCAGCTCGAAGCGGCCATCACGCCGCGCACGAAGGCCCTCATCCTATGTTCGCCCTCGAACCCCACAGGCAGCGTGTACACGCGCGACGAGCTGCGTGGCCTGACCGAGGTGCTGGCCAAGTACCCGGACGTGCTGATTGTGTCCGACGAGATATACGAGCACATCCACTACACGGAGCGTCACGAGAGCATCGCCCAGTTCGACTTCCTGCGCGACCGCGTGGTGGTGGTCAACGGCGTGTCCAAGGGCTACGCCATGACCGGCTGGCGCATCGGCTGGCTGGCCGCCCCGCAGTGGCTGGCCTCGGCTTGCGGCAAGCTGCAGGGCCAATACACCTCCGGCACCTGCTCGGTGGCGCAGAAGGCCGCCGAGGCCGCCTACACCGGTCCGCAGGAATGCGTGGAGGAAATGCGGCAGGCCTTCGAGCGGCGGCGCGACCTGGTGGTGCGCCTGGCACGCGCCATACCGGGGCTGCGGGTCAACGAGCCGAAGGGGGCGTTTTACATCTTCCCCGATTGCAGTTCGTACTTCGGCAAGTCGTATGGCGGGCGCACGGTGGCCAACGCCGCCGACCTGGCCATGTACCTGTTGGAGGAAGGGCACGTGGCCTGCGTGGGTGGGGCGGCGTTCGGCGCGCCCGCGTGCATCCGCATGTCCTATGCCACGTCGGACGAAAACCTGGTGAAGGCCTTCGCCCGCATCAAGGAGGCTTTGGCGAAACTGGCGTGACCCGTGTGCATTAATAATATATAAGGAAAGAAAACGGCATGTACCCCACGGGGGCGGGAGCGGTGCTTCCGCCCCCGTGCGGCAGGTGGGGGAGGGGCAGACCCGAGAAATTTTTTCCGCTAAAAACTTTTATCCGAAGGAAAAAACATACCTTTGCAACAAACGGAACGCATGGATAATAAAGTGGCTTACGTGATATATTGCATAGACAAGTTTGCAGAGCGTTACCGCCTTTCTGCCCGGCAGGCCTATGAATACCTTGCCCGCTTCAAGGGCTTGGATTTTTTGGATGAGTGCTACGAGGCGGAGCATACACTATCGTTTGACGATGCGGTGGACGATTTGTCCGTCGTGTGCAAGCGCAACGGAGGAGGGCTGGGATGACAACGCTTTATCATGGGTCGAATGTGGCGGTGCGCGAGGTGGATTTGGTCGCGCTGCAAGCCTTTCAAGGATTTTGGCAGGGGATTTTATTTGACCGACATCCGTGAACAGGCGCAGCAAATGGCCTTGCGCCGCGTGCGCATCACGGGCGAAGGCGTTCCGGTGGTGACGGCCTATGCCTTTGACGAGGCGTGCCTGCGGTCGGGCGAGTTAAACGTGAAGGTGTTCGAGCAGCCGACAGAAGAATGGGCACTGTTCATTTTGGCTAATCGCCGTCGGGACGACTTTTTTCATGGGTACGATGTGGTGGTAGGGCCGATAGCCGATGATGGGGTCGCTCTACAGCTCGACCGGTACGAACGCCACTTTATATCGTTGGCGGCGTTGGTGGAGGAGCTTACGTATCGTAAGCTCAACCGGCAATATTATTTTGGAACGGTGCGGGCTGTCTCTAAATTGGAATTGTTATGAGTGCGGATGAAGTGAAATATCTGATAGACTCCAATGTGGAGCAGGTGGCTGTCATGCTGATGGAGGAACAGCATCTCTCCATGCTTGACGCGCTCGGCACGATTTACCGCTCACAATGGTATGAGAAATTGACCGACAAGGCTACCGGGCTTTATTACCAAAGCCCGAATTATAATTACCTGCTGCTGCAAGAAGAAATGCGCTACGGCAGGATAGGTGGCAACGTGTCGGGGTGATGCGCTCCTTTCCGGCGGATAAAATTCTTACCTCACGTTGTCTTGCATGGACAATAATCCCTCCATTTGCACTATCTTTGCCACCCGATTGGTAAACCGGTAGTTTCATCCTAAAAACAAGCAAGCAAAATGAAAAAAAACATAGCGGTGGTGGCCGGAGGCGACTCGTCCGAATGGGTGGTGTCGCTCAAGAGCGCGGCCGGCATCGAGTCGTTCTTGGACAAGGAACGTTACAACGTGTATATCGTGACCATCGTGGGTCACGACTGGCACGTGCGCCTGTCCGACACGGAGAATGCCCCCATTGACCGCAACGACTTCAGCTTCATGCACGGCGGCGAACGCGTGCGCTTTGACTACGCCTACATCACCATACACGGCACGCCCGGCGAGAACGGCCTGCTGCAAGGCTATTTCGACCTCATCGGGCTGCCCTATTCATCGTGCAACGTGCTGGTGTCGGCCCTTACGTTCAACAAATTTGCCTGCAACCAGTTCCTGAAGGGATTTGGCGTGCGTGCGGCCGAGTCCGTCCTGCTGCGGGCGGGGCAGCGCGTCACGCCCGCCGAGGTGGCGGAGAAGGTGGGCTTCCCCTGCTTCGTGAAGCCCAACGTGGGCGGCAGCAGTTTCGGCGTGACCAAGGTGAAGGCGCCCGACCAGGTGCAGCCTGCCATCGACAAGGCGTTTGCCGAAGGGGGCGAGGTGCTTATCGAGGCTTTCATGCCGGGCACGGAGCTTACTTGCGGCGTGTTCAAGACCCGTGCGGGTGGCGCGACCGTGTTGCCCGTGACCGAGGTAGTGACGCACAACGAGTTTTTCGATTACGATGCCAAGTACAACGGCCAGGTGGACGAAATCACCCCGGCCCGCATCTCGCCCGACCTCACCCGCCGCGTACAGACGCTTACCTCGGCCATCTACGACATCCTGGGTTGCCACGGCCTGGTGCGCGTGGACTACATCGTGACCGAGGGCGAGGTCATCAACCTGCTGGAGGTGAACACCACGCCCGGCATGACGGCCACCAGCTTCATCCCCCAGCAGGTGCGCGCCGCCGGGCTGATCATGACCGACGTGCTGACGGCCATCATCGAGGATAAGGAATGAATGCAGGGCTGGGGCAAAGTGGGAAAGGTCGAAAGTAGAAAGGGGAAAAGGGGAAAGTAAAAAGGGAAAGGTATAAAGTATAAAGGAGAAAGGTGAAAGTCGAAAAGGCAAGGCCAACGGCCTTGTGGCATTCAGCGTAGGGCAACGCCCTACGGGAAAAAGGCAAGGTCAACGGCCTTGCAGCATTCAGCGTAGGGCAACGCCCTACGGGCAGAGGCGAGAGGCAAGAAACCATCTGCGTCAATCTGCGAAATCTGCGGGAAACAAAACCCGCGCCATCCGTGTGCTGCCATCCGCGCCCATTCGTGCTATTTGCGTCATTCGCGTTCCCCTGATTTGAAATCTGAAATTTGAAATCCGAAATCATATGAAGACATTGGAGGAAATACAGGCCTTGCTTGCCCGGGCGGTGGAGCAGGTGGAGTTGGAGCGCGAGCCGCAAGGCTTGTACGCCCCGGTGCGTTACACCCTGTCGCTGGGTGGCAAGCGGGTGCGGCCGGCCCTCGTACTGCTGGCGTGCAACTTGTTTGCCGACGACGTGACGCCTGCCGTGGCTCCCGCCTTGGGGCTGGAGATATTCCACAACTTTACTTTGCTGCACGACGACATCATGGACAAGGCCGACGTGCGCCGCGGACACCCCACCGTGCATCGCAAATGGGATGAGAAAACGGCCATCCTCTCCGGCGACGCCATGCAGATGGTGGCTTGCCGCTACATGTGCCAGGCACCGGCGCACGACCTGCCCCGGGTGCTCGATGCCTTTACCCGCATGGCCCTTGAAATATGCGAAGGGCAGCAATACGACATGGAATTTGAACGTCGCACGGAGGTCACGGCGGAAGAGTATCTGGAAATGATACGGTTGAAGACCGCCGTGCTGCTTGCCACGGCTTTGCGCATCGGGGCCTGGATAGGCGGTGCGGGTGACGGGGATGCCGACCGGCTGTACGACTTCGGCATCAACCTGGGGCTGGCCTTCCAGCTGAAGGATGACCTGCTCGACGTGTATGGTGACGAACGTACTTTCGGCAAGAAGATTGGCGGAGACATCTCGTGCAACAAGAAGACTTATCTGCTCATCCAGGCCCGGCGGCTGGCCACCGGTGACGACGCGGCGGAGCTGGCCCGCTGGCTGGCCACCGACGTGCCTTCGCACGGGAAGATAGAGGCCGTGACGGCCTTGTACGACCGCCTCGGCGTGCGCCGCATCTGCGAAGATAAAATGGAACAATACTACCGGCAAGCCGTCGCAAGCCTTGACAATGTGTCCGTTAGTGATGATAAAAAACAAGAATTGAGAAAATTAGCAGGGAAATTGATGCTTCGTAACGAATAAAGAAGTATCTTTGCAGAAATTGCTTCCCTTGCTTTCCCCGGGGGTATTGCTCCGCAGGAAGGGCGGGAAGCTTAGCAGAACAGTCCCATGCCTTATCGTCGACTTCCCAATACCGACCAAGCCCGCTTGCGGGCACTGAAAACCGCCATATTCCGCTGCGAAGGGCAGGAGTACGGCCAGGAAACGGTGGATTTCTCCACCATGCTCGATGCGAAGAATATCGCCCGCCAGTTTGAAAGCCAGCTGATGCTGTACCAGCAGGCTCTTGACAACCAAGTGGAGGCCAACCGGCAATACCAGCAGGCTCTGCACAACGCACGCATGTACCTCTCGCATTTCATCCAGGTGTTCAACCTGTCCGTAATACGCGGGGAAATAAAGGCCGAACACAAGCATCTGTACGGGCTTGACCCTGCTGCGAACGCGGTGCCCGACCTGAGCACCGAGGCGGCCATCCTGCAATGGGGAAAGCGCGTCATCGAGGGCGAAGGCGAGCGGGTGCGCAAGGGCGGCGTGCAGATATACAACCCCACTATCAGCAAAGTGAAGGTGCATTACGACATATTCAAGGACCAGCAGGCCGTGCACAAGCTGCACCAGGACATCACGGCGCGCAACCGCAACGAACTGCTGAAGCTGCGCACGAAATGTGACGAGGTGATACTGAGCATCTGGAACCAGGTAGAGGACAAGTTCCGCGACAGCCCCGACTTCCTGACACGCTGCCGCGAGTACGGGGTGGTGTATTATTATAGGAAAGGAGAAAAGCGGGATTGAGCACCTGTTGGGGCGCAGGTGGCGGTTAAGCGGTTGCACGCTTTCATGTTCCTGCGGTTCTGCGTTTCCGCGATTAAACATAAAAGATGTATTTAGCGAAAATAACGAAAGAAGAGATAAACGCCATGCCGGTCGTGGCTTTCGAAGGGGAAATCACCGTGGTGGACAGTCTTGGACAAGTGGAGGAGGCGGTGGAAGAACTTCGCCGCCATGCCGTGCTGGGGATTGACACCGAGACGAAGCCCTCGTTCACCAAAGGGAAGGTCAACCAGGTGGCATTGCTGCAGGTTGCTACGGACGACCGCTGTTTCCTGTTCCGGCTGAACAAAATAGGTTTCCCCGCCCCGCTTGAATCCCTCCTGGCCAACCGTCGCATCAAGAAAGTGGGGCTGTCCCTGCACGATGACATGGCCGGGCTGCGCAAGGTGCACAAGTTCAAACCCGCCGGGCTGGTCGATATCCAGGACATGGTGAAACGCTACGGCATTCTGGAGCTCGGCCTGCAAAAGATATTCGCCATCATATTTGCCCAAAAGATATCGAAGTCCCAACAACTTAGTAACTGGGAGAACGCCGTGCTTACCGAACCTCAACAACGCTACGCGGCTACCGATGCGTGGGCGTGCCTGAAAATATACCACCGCCTCCTGCAAGAAACTCCGCTCCCCGCCGACGAGGTGGAACGGCTCGTGCAGGCATATGCACAAGGCTGATGCATCGGTGTGGCCTGCCGTTGCCTTGGTGCTGGTTGTCATTTCCCAAAGAAAAAGTTTATGGTCAACATATATTTAAAACCTAAAAAAGAAGAAAGCCTGCTCCGTTTCCATCCGTGGGTGTTTTCCGGGGCGATAGGGCGCATGGACGGGCAGCCAGTCGAGGGCGACTGGGTGCGGGTGCTCGACCACGAAGGCCGTTTCCTGGGCGCGGGGCACTACCAGGTGGGCAGCATCGCGGTGCGCATCCTCTCGTTCAGCGATTGCGAAGCTGACCGCTCCTGGTGGGAAAGACGCATCGGCCGTGCCTTCCGCCTGCGGCAGACCCTCGGGCTGGTGCGACCCGGCGAGAATGACACGTTCCGCCTGGTGCATGGCGAGGGCGACCAGTTGCCGGGGCTGGTGGTCGATGTGTATGGCGAGACGGCTGTCATGCAGGCCCATTCGGTGGGCATGCACCAGGAGCGCCAGCTCATCGCCGAAACCGTGCAGGCTGTTGTGCCCGGCGTGCGACATATATATTATAAGTCGGAAAGTACGTTGCCCTACAAGGCTCCCATCGACCCGCAGGACGGTTATCTCATCGGTGGACCGGCGGACGGGGAGCACCTTGCCCTTGAAAGCGGGCTGCGCTTCCAGGTTGATTGGCTGCGGGGGCAGAAAACCGGTTTCTTCATCGACCAGCGCGACAACCGTTCGCTGCTCGAACACTACGCCCCCGGACGTTCGGTACTCAATATGTTTTGCTACACGGGAGGCTTTTCGGTCTATGCCCTGCGGGGCGGGGCCGAGCGGGTGCATTCGGTCGACAGTTCGGCCAAGGCCATCGAGCTGACCAACCGCAACGTGGCGTTGAATTTTCCCGGCGACACACGCCATGAAGCGTATGCGGAGGATGCCTTTAAGTTCTTGCAAAACAATCGGGAGGAATACGACCTCATCATCCTGGATCCGCCCGCCTTCGCCAAGCACCGCGATGCCGTGCGCAATGCCTTGAAAGGCTACCAGCGGCTCAACGCCAAGGCCATCAGGCAAATCAGGTCCGGCGGTCTGCTGTTTACGTTTTCCTGTTCGCAAGCCGTGTCGCGTGAGCAATTCCGCCTGGCAGTGTTCAGTGCGGCAGCCGAGACCGGCAGGGAGGTGCGCATCCTGCACCAGCTTACCCAGCCCGCCGACCACCCGGTCAACATTTATCATCCGGAGGGAGAATATCTCAAAGGGCTGGTTTTATGGGTAGAATAACAGGAAATGAAAAAAATATGAGAAAAAGTTGTGCAAATGTTTGCACGGTTCAAAAATGCGCATTACCTTTGCACCGCAATTGAGAAAAACATTGCGCGAATAGGTTTGGCCCTTTCGTCTATCGGCTAGGACATGAGATTTTCATTCTCAGAAGAGGGGTTCGATTCCCCTAGGGGCTACAAGGTAACAACAGAGGATTTATAATTAAAGTTGAGATGGCAAATCACAAATCGTCACTGAAAAGAATTCGTCAAGCGGAAAAGCGTCGGCTTCACAATCGTTATTACGCCAAGACGGCTCGTAATGCGGTGCGTGCGCTGCGTGCCACAACCGAAAGGGCAGCGGCAACCGAATTGCTTCCGAAAGTCAGCTCCATGTTAGACAAGCTGGCCAAGCGCAATATCATCCACAAGAACAAAGCTGCTAACTTGAAGTCGAAATTGGCACTTCACGTTAACAAGTTGTCATAAGGTAGGAAAAAGATTTATTTCGCAGTGAAAGTCCTTCTCCTGAATGTAGGGGAAGGACTTTTTTTTGTTGGCGGCTCTTCTGGATGCCTTATGCGACAGGGTGCGTGGCGGGAAACGGTGGAAATTTAGAAATAACGCAAGAAAAATTTGGTGCAATAGCAGAAAAACACTACTTTTGCACCACGAAAAATCGCGGAGTGGAGCAGAGGTAGCTCGCCAGGCTCATAACCTGGAGGTCATGGGTTCGAATCCTGTCTCCGCAACAAAGGCAATCAGGCTGCTTCCCGATGAGGAGGTAGTTTGATTTTTTTTACGGCTTTTTTCTTGTGTCTTGCTTGTTGTGCCCAATCTGAAATCTAAAATTTGAAATCTGAAATCAGGGGTCAAGAAATCTCCTCCTTTTTCCTACCTTTGTATTTTGAACAGACAGCCGTTTTCTTATGAAACAATTTCTTCTTATTCTGTGCCTGGCATCCTTGTTGGTGAGTTGCGGTGGCAAAGGCGGCCGTGCCATGCAAAGCATGAGCGGCAACCCGGTACTTGGTGGTTGGTATGCCGATCCGGAGGCTATCATTTACGATGACACGTATTGGATTTATCCCACGTGGAGCGATGTGTACGAAAACCAGGTGTTTTTCGACTGTTTCTCGTCCAAGGACTTGGTGACTTGGACGAAGCATCCTGCCATCCTCGACACGGCGGAAGTGCGTTGGGCCAAGCGGGCCATGTGGGCACCTTCCGTCATACGCCATGCGGGACATTACTATCTGTTCTTCGGGGCGAATGATGTGCATCCCGGCGAGGTGGGCGGCATCGGTGTGGCGGTTGCCGATCGTCCCGAGGGGCCTTACCGCGACTTGTTGGGTCGTCCGCTCATCGGCGAGGTGGTCAACGGTGCGCAGCCAATCGACCAGTTCGTGTTCCACGATGACGACGGCACGTATTATATGTATTATGGTGGCTGGGGGCATTGCAATGTGGTGCGCCTGAGCGACGATTTTACACGCCTTGTGCCTTTTCCCGATGGTGAGGTGTACAAGGAAGTGACCCCGGCAGGCTACACCGAGGGACCGTTCATGCTGAAACGGGATGGGCGTTACTACTTCATGTGGAGCGAAGGAGGGTGGGGTAGCCCGGATTACTGCGTGGCCTATGCCATAGCCGACACGCCCCTCGGTCCTTTCCAGCGCATCGGCAAGATATTGGAGCAGGACTCCACCGTGGCCACCAGTGCCGGGCATCACTCTGTGCTGCATGTGCCGGGATCTGACGATTATTACATCGTGTACCACCGCCGCCCTTTGGGCGACAACGCCCGCGACCACCGCGTTACCTGCATCGACCGCATGGAGTTTGACCAGGATGGGTATATCCGCCCGGTCAAAATCACTTTCGAAGGGGTCAAGGCGCGGGAGATAGATTAACCCCAATCGGTCATTAGACCATTCGTTGAATATCTTTGCCTGCTTTCCGTCTTGTGACGGCGTTTTTTGCCGCCTTTTCTCTCGACATAGCCCGCTATGCCTTCGAGAAAAGCCGCCAAAAACCGCCCGCCACAAGAACAGAAATCAAGCAAAGTCTAATGACCGATTTGGGATGCAGGGGAAAAGTAGAAAGAGCCGGGGAAAAATATTCTCCGGCTCTTTTCATTGCTGCATGGTGTCAGTATAGTATGTTTTGCATCAAATTGTAGAATGTGGCGGCCATGCGCCGCTGTATGTATTTATTCTCGCCACTTTGAGGATGCCAGCCATAGGCTACGCCATCCTGTACTTGGGGATTACCGGTGGCATAAATCAAACTGGTTTGTTCCTTGGTTACGGGATGAAGCTGTCGCTTGGAGAACCCTATGTATTTGTCGAACTCTACCAAAGGGAACCCCCATTTTTCAGCGAGTTTTCGGATGGAAGCATTGTATGTGGTTCTGGCATCATGCCAATGGGTGCACAGAATGATGACGGCCGGTTTGCCAGCTGTGGTACCGTAGTATTTCGAAGCGGTGTCGTTGCGCAGTTCATAGCAATCTGACAAGTAGCGTTTGATGAGGTAGTCGTATGCTTCAGGATAGTCGGAGTAATCGAACGGCAGTTGGTAGTCCGTGTAGTTCTCTTTCAGCTTCTTTTCGTTGTACACGTCTTTGTCGTGCACGTGCATGATGACCAACGCGTCGATGCGCTCCAATTCTTCCCGCGAATACAAGGAGCCTTCCGCCAGCTTGTTGGCGGCCACGGCCACCGACTCACCACCCACGGCACGGTTGATGGGCACAGCACCCAGTTTGCGGCAGCCCAGTTCAAACCACCCGTTGTTCGGAGAAGCAAAAGAAGCTCCCGTCAAAAGAATTGTGTATTTCTCCCCATCTGCTTTTTGGGAGTAGGCTCCTGCAACTACATACAGCAGGACAGCAATGGTAAAAAACAGTTTTTTCATATAATATTTATTGTTTGATTAGGTTATTGTTCACACATGCCTTTGTGTCATTCTTGTTTGTTCTGCATGAAATCTTTTGGCAATTTCCCGAAATGGTCATAAAAGCATTTGGAAAAATAAGATGGTGTGTTGAAGCCCACCAGGAAGCATACTTCGTTAATCCGGTATTTGCCCGTTGCCAATAGTTCGGCACTCTTGTTGAGGCGAACGAGCTTGATATAATCGTTGGGTGTAAGCCCCGTAATGCTTTTGATTTTCTTTTGAAAGTTGGTACGGCTGATGGCAAACTCGCTGGACAGGCTGTCGATGGAGAAATTCTCGTTGGACATATTATCCGAGATAAAAGCATTCAGCCGTTTGATGAACTCAGCACTTTCAGAGTTGTCTTTGTTGCGTTTGAAATACTGCAAAGGAGATTCAACAAGTTTTTTCCGTAAATCTGTATAAGGAATATAGCTATTTGAAATTAAATGAGTTAGAAGAATTACCTTGTTTTGGGGTA
>CALUML010000015.1 GCA_944321745.1 uncultured Bacteroidales bacterium | reverse complement strand
TCTTAGCTACTAACTCTTAGCTACTAACTCTTAGCTACTAACTCTTAGCTACTAACTCTTAGCTACTAACTCTTAGCTACTAACTCTTAGCACAGGTTTATGGCAGACGACAAGAAGATTATTTTCTCCATGGTGGGGGTTGGCAAGTCCTTTTCTCCGCAAAAGAAAGTGTTGAACAATATTTACCTCTCCTTTTTCTATGGTGCCAAAATCGGCATCATCGGTTTGAACGGTTCGGGCAAATCCACGCTGATGAAGATTATAGCCGGGGTGGAAAAGTCGTATGACGGCGAAGTGGTGTTCTCGCCCGGCTATTCGGTGGGTTATCTGGAACAGGAACCCAAGTTGGATGCCGGCAAAACGGTCAAGGAGGTGGTGCAGGAAGGCGTGCAGGAGGTCATGGACCTGCTGGCCGAGTACGACCGTGTCAACGAGCAATTTGCCGACCCTGACGCCGACTTCGACAAGCTGATTGCCCGGCAAGGCGAGTTGCAGGAAAAGCTTGACCACGTCGATGCCTGGAACATCGACAACAAGCTGGAACGCGCCATGGATGCCCTGCGATGCCCGCCGGAGGATGCCTTGGTGGCCAACTTGTCGGGAGGCGAACGCCGCCGCGTGGCCTTATGCCGCCTGTTGTTGCAGCAGCCGGACATCCTGTTGCTCGACGAGCCGACCAACCACCTTGATGCCGAGTCCGTGGAATGGCTGGAACATCACCTGCAGCAATATGCGGGCACGGTCATCGCCATCACGCACGACCGCTACTTCCTGGACAACGTGGCGGGCTGGATTCTGGAACTCGACCGGGGCGAGGGCATCCCGTGGAAAGGTAATTACTCCTCGTGGCTGGAGCAGAAGACGGCACGCATGGCCATGGAAGAAAAGCAGGCCAGTAAACGTCGCAAAACCTTGGAGCGCGAGTTGGAATGGGTGCGCATGGCTCCGAAGGCACGTCATGCCAAGGGAAAGGCCCGCCTGGACGCTTACGACAAGCTGTTGAACGAAGACCAGAAGGAACGCGAGGAGCAGTTGGAAATATTCATCCCGAATGGCCCCCGGCTGGGCAACAAGGTGGTGGAAGCCGTCGACGTGGCGAAAGGATATGGCGACAAGCTCCTGTTCGAGCACCTCAACTTCATGCTCCCGCCCAACGGCATTGTGGGAGTCATCGGGCCGAATGGGGCGGGCAAGACCACCCTCTTCCGCCTTATCATGGGGATGGAGCAACCCGACCACGGTACGTTCGAAGTGGGCGAGACGGTCAAGATTGGCTACGTGGACCAGGCGCACACGGTGATAGACCCGAACAAGACCGTGTTCGAGGTCATCTCGGGCGGCACCGAGTTCATCCGCGTGGGTGGCAGGGAAATCAACGCCCGCGCCTACTTGTCGCGATTCAACTTCACGGGCGGCGACCAGGAAAAATTGTGCGGCGTGCTGTCGGGCGGCGAGCGCAACCGCTTGCATCTGGCATTGACCCTGAAGTCCGAGGCCAACGTGCTGTTGCTCGACGAACCTACCAACGACATCGACGTGAACACACTCCGGGCCTTGGAGGAAGGGCTGGAAAACTTTGCCGGATGCGCCGTGGTCATCTCGCACGACCGTTGGTTCCTCGACCGCATCTGCACGCACATCATCGCCTTCGAGGGCGACTCGCAGGTGTTTGTATTCGAGGGGTCTTATTCGGAATATGAGGAAAACAAACGCCGGCGCCTGGGTGGCGATGACACGCCCAAACGCTTTCGCTACAAAAAACTGATGGCCTAGCGGAGGGGTGGACGGAGAAAGTGTATAAGGTAAAGGTATAAAGGAAAAGCGCAGGCAAACCGTAGCGAAACGGTTTGCCTGCGTTTTTTTTGTGTTTTGCCACCCAATCGGTCATTAGACCGATTGGGGTTTAATTTGCCGGTGTCTGTTCCTTTTGCACCAGCACCCACGCATCGGGGAAGCGGTCTTTTATCGTGTTGATTTTGGCGCGTGCTTGTTGGTATTCAGGGAAGGAGGCTATCAGCACGCGGTACATGCCATGTTCGTTGAGCACGATGACGGCTGCATTGCCTTCGGCGTTCAGCGTCTGTTGCAGTCCCTTGGCGTTGTCGCGGTTCTTGAAGCTGCCTACCACCACGTGGTATTTCTGCGTCATGACCTGCGTGTTCGTTTCTGCCGGATCCAGTTCGAACACTTCGTCGCGTACCTCTTCAGGCTGGGCAGCGGGTTGCGGGGCAGGCATAGGCTGCGCTACGGATTGCGGTGCGGGCGTTTCAGCCGGGGCACTGACGGCTTCGGCGTGTGCGTTAGGGATGGAGACTACTTGTTGCTTGGACTTGCAGGCGCACAACCCCGTCCCCAGGAGGGCGGCCAACATCAGCCAATAAAAATGTCTTTTCATAAAAAGGTGGTTTTGGTTTTGTTAAGAATACACGGGCAAAGATAAGGTAAAAAAATGAATTGACGGCTCGTGTGGTGCAAAATGGTGGAGCCAGGGAGCAGACATTTTCACCGGATGCCGTTGCGCACCTTTATCCCGACGCGTGTAAACTTTTGAGACAGTTGTGTCTGTGTTTTAGTACCTCATCCCTAATTTCTCTCCACGGAGAGAGGGGAATAAAGTGTGCCCACAATATTTTTCTCCTGTATCGGTACAAAACACAACAAATAAATCGTATCTTTGCACCCGCAAAAACGCAAGGTGATGAAACAAGGGTACAGATATGGCTTGGCGGGCGTGTTGCTGTTCCTGCTTGGCGTGCTCGGCCTCCGCGCCGGGGACGTGCGCACGACACACGCTGCTGACGAGGCCATTGACGCTGTGTCCCATTATACCTATAATATAGCAACGGAAGATGAAGCCCCACAAGGCTTTTCGTCTTCCGTTTTTTCGTGCGGTTTCCAAGAAGGGCTTACGCTCAACTACAATTTTTCTTCTTCGTGCAAATCGAATGCCGCCCGCCTGTCCTGTAGCTACGACGGACAGGCCAAGGCACGCTTGTGCCAGGCATTCCTGAGGAGTTGCCTGCTCCGCGCCGTCCCGGGTGCGGTGGATTACTACATCTTCGCCCTTCGGAAGATACAGGTCTAAGAAGTCAGCAGCCGGCAGTCAACGGTCAACAGTGTCGGCCATGGCTGCGACAATTTGCTACGACCTGATGACTGTGGACCATCGACAAAAAAATCATTCAACTTTTATGAACTTTACATTATTAGTAGTAATGGTGTTGACCGCCATCGTGCTGGTGGCGGCGGCTTTGACCATAGCCCGGCTGGTGTCGCCGCGCTCGTTCAACCCGCAGAAGGCGGAGGCTTACGAATGCGGCATCCCCACGCGCGGGGGGTCGTGGATGCAGTTCAAGGTGGGTTATTACCTGTTTGCCATCCTCTTCCTCATGTTCGACGTGGAAACGGTGTTCCTCTTCCCGTGGGCTGCCGTGGTGCAGGATCTCGGGGTGGCGGGGCTGGTCAACGTCGCGTTCTTCTTGTTTATCCTCATATTGGGCCTGGCGTATGCCTGGCGGAAAGGAGCGTTGGAATGGAAATGACGAAGAAACCCAAGATAAAAGGCATGAAGTACGAGGACTTCAACGACAACGAGTACCTCGAAAACATGGTGAAAGAGCTGAACGCCAATGGCGTGAACGTGCTGGTGGGCGTGCTCGACGACGTGGTGAACTGGGGGCGGAGCAATTCGCTGTGGCCGCTCACTTTCGCTACGAGCTGCTGCGGCATCGAGTACATGGCAGTGGGCGCGGCCCGCTACGACTTTGCCCGGTTTGGGTTTGAAGTGACCCGCGCCAGCCCGCGCCAGGCCGACTTCATCATGGTGGCCGGCACCATCACGGACAAGATGGCTCCCGTGCTGAAGCGCCTGTACGACCAGATGGCCGACCCGAAGTATGTGATTGCCGTGGGCGGATGCGCCGTGTCCGGCGGGCCGTTCAAGAAGTCGTACCACGTGGTGAAAGGCGTTGACCAGATACTGCCGGTCGACGTGTACATTCCCGGTTGCCCGCCACGCCCGGAAGCCATGCTCTATGGCATGATGCAGTTGCAGCGCAAAGTGAAGGTGGAAAAATTCTTCGGCGGCGTGAACAAGAAGATGAGCCAGGAAGAATACCGTCGCATCCTGCGGGAACAGGAAGGGATGCCTTCTCCCAACCCAGTAGCTGCACAGGCCGAGGCGAAAGACAAGGAGTAAACGTGTACCAATTTGAAGAAAGAAGTCAGAAATCAGAATACGAAATCTGAAATTTGAAATCAGGACAATGGATATATATGAAAAGATAACGGCTCTTGTGCCGGGTGTCCGCCTGGAGGAAGGGGCAACGCCCACGTTATACGTGGAGCCTGCCTCCCTGCATGAAGCGGCCGTGGCGTTGCGCGACCATGCGGAGTTGCAGTTCGACTTCCTGCGCAGCCTCACGGGCATGGACTGGGGCGAGGAAGGACTGGGCGTGGTGTACCACCTGGAATCGACCCGCCTGGGGCACCAGCTGGTAATGCGCACGGCCACGGCAGACCGCGAACATCCCGAGCTGCCCACCGTGTGCGACGTGTGGAAAGCCGCCGAACTGAACGAACGCGAGGTGTACGACTACTACGGCGTGATATTCATCAACCACCCGGACATGCGGCGGCTGTACCTGCGCGACGACTGGGTGGGCTACCCGCTGCGCAAGGACTTCGACGAAAGCGAGGAGCTGAACCCCATCCGCATGACCAACGAGGAGTCGAGCGACTTCACCTCGGTATATGTAAAGGACGACCAAGGACACACGGTGGAAACCAAGCAGGTGCTGTTCGAAGACGACGAATACGTGGTGAACGTGGGTCCGCAGCACCCGGCCACGCACGGCGTGCTGCGCTTCCGGGTGTCGCTGGACGGGGAAGTCATCCGCAAGCTGCACGTGCATTGCGGCTACATCCACCGGGGCATCGAGAAGATGTGCGAAAGCCTCACCTACCCGCAGACACTGGCCCTGACCGACCGCCTGGACTACCTCGGCGCCATGCAAAACCGCCACGCGCTGTGCATGTGCATCGAGCAGGCCATGGGCGTGGAGCTGCCCGAGCGGGTGCAATACATCCGCACCATCATGGACGAGCTGCAACGCATCGACTCACACCTGTTGTTCTTCTCCACGTTCTGCATGGACCTGGGCGCGCTGACGGCCTTCTTCTACGGTTTCCGCGACCGCGAAATGATACTCGATATTTTCGAGGAAACGACCGGCGGACGGCTCATCCTCAATTACAATACGATAGGCGGCGTGCAGGCCGACATCCACCCCGACTTCGTGCATAAGGTGAAGAAGTTCATCGCCTACATGCGGCCGAAGCTGCGCGAATACCACGAAGTGTTCACGGGCAACGTCATTGCCCAGGAACGCATGAAAGGAGTCGGCGTGCTGAGCCGCGAAGATGCCATCTCCTTTGGGGCGACCGGGGGCACGGGGCGTGCCTCGGGGTGGGCGTGCGACGTGCGTAAGCGCCATCCCTACGCCATGTACGGCAAGGTGGAGTTCAAGGAAATCGTGTTCGAGGAAGGCGACTGCTTCGCCCGCTACATGGTGCGCATGAAGGAAATAGAAGAAAGCATGAACATCATCGAGCAACTGATAGACAACATCCCGGCAGGCGATTACCAGGTGAAGATGAAACCCGTCATCCGCGTGCCCGAAGGGCGGTATTACGCCGCCGTGGAAGGCAGCCGCGGCGAGTTCGGCGCCTACATCGAAAGCCGCGGCGACAAGTATCCCTACCGCCTGAAGTTCCGCAGCACGGGCCTGCCGCTCATCTCGTGCCTCGACACCATCACGCGGGGCGGCAAGATTGCCGACCTGATTGCCATCGGCGGGACGTTGGACTACGTGGTGCCGGATATTGACAGGTGAGGGATGCGGATTGCAGATTTCAAATTGCAGATTGCAGATTTCAGATAGTTTCCAGCAGATAGCGCAGAAGAGGCCTGCTACTCGCTACCCGCTATCCGCTACCAAATAATAAAAGCATATGTTCGATTTTAGCGTAGTAACCAATTGGGTGCACGGCTGGCTCATGTCGCTGATGCCCGAAGGCTTGGCCATCCTGGTGGAGTGCATCCTCATCGGGTTGGGCGTGCTGGTGCTGTATGCCGTCATCGCCATGATGATGATATTCATGGAGCGCAAGGTGTGCGGTGCATTCCAGTGCCGCCTGGGTCCGAACCGTGTAGGGCCGTGGGGCGTATTCCAGCTCTTTGCCGATGTCATCAAGATGCTCATCAAGGAGGTCATCGCCATCCGGCACTCGGACCGTTTCCTGTACAACCTCGCCCCCTACGTGGTCATACTGGGGTCTGTGCTGGCCTTCGCCTGCATCCCCTTCAACAAAGGCGTGGAGGTGCTCGACTTCAACGTGGGCGTGTTCTTCTTCATGGCCGCCTCGTCCATCGGCATCGTGGGCATCCTGCTGGCCGGGTGGAGCAGCAACAACAAGTACTCGCTCATCGGGGCCATGCGCAGCGGCGCGCAGATGATCAGTTACGAACTGTCCGTGGGGCTGTCCATCCTCACCATCGTGGTGCTGACGGACACCATGCAGTTCAGCGAAATCGTGGAACGGCAGGCCGACGGCTGGTTCATCTTCAAGGGGCACATCCCCGCCCTGATAGCCTTCATCATATATCTGATTGCCGGCAACGCCGAAGTCAACCGCGGGCCGTTCGACCTGCCCGAAGCCGAGTCCGAACTGACGGCAGGCTATCACACCGAATATTCCGGGATGCACTTCGGGCTGTTCTACGTGGCCGAGTTCGTCAACCTGTTCATCGTGTCGTCCATCGCGGCCACGGTGTTCCTCGGCGGCTGGATGCCGCTGCACGTGCCGGGCTGGGACGGGTTCAACCAGGTGATGGACTACATACCGGGCTTCATCTGGTTCTTCGCCAAGGCATTCTTCGTGGTGTGGCTGCTCATGTGGATCAAATGGACGTTCCCCCGGCTGCGCATCGACCAGATCCTGCACCTGGAATGGAAGATACTGGTGCCCATTGGGCTGGCCAACCTCCTGCTGATGACGGTGTGCGTGGTGTTCGGATGGCATTTTTAAAAGGAGACGAGTGAGAATATGGAAAATAAGAAACATAGTTACATAGGCGGGATTGCACACGGGTTGAAGACCCTGTGCACCGGGTTGAAGGTGACCTTCATCGAGTTTTTCACCAAGAAGGTGACCGAAGAATACCCCGACAACCGCGACACGCTGGTGCTGGCCGACCGCTTCCGGGGCACACTCGACATGCCGCTGGACGAGGCGGGGCAAAGCAAGTGCATCGCCTGCGGCCTGTGCGAAAACGCCTGCCCCAACGGCACCCTGCACGTGGAAAGCGAAATGGTGACCGACGAGGAAACGGGCAAGAAGAAGAAACGCCTGGTGCGCTACCAGTACGACCTGGGGTCGTGCATGTTCTGCCAACTGTGTGTGAACGTGTGTCCCACGAAGGCCATCCGCTTCACCACGCAGTTCGAGCACGCGGTGTTCGACCGCAGCAAATTAGTGAAAACGTTGAACCTGCCCGAAGGCAAACAAGCCCCGGCGCACAAAAACTAAGGAAGGGAGAGAAAGAGTTATGGAACTGACGTTGGACTTGATCGTGTTCCTCGTGCTGGCGGCTTTCATCGTCGTGAGCGCGGTGCTGGCCGTCACCACCAAGCGCATCCTGCGGGCGGCCACCTACCTGCTGTTCGTGCTCTTCGGCACGGCAGGCATCTATTTCCAGCTGAACTACTCCTTCCTCGGGGCGGTGCAGCTGCTCATCTACGCGGGGGGCATCACGGTGCTGTACGTATTCTCCATCCTGCTCACATCGAGCCAGGGCGACGACCACGCCGAGAAGCTGAAGAACTCGAAGATGTGGGCGGGACTGCTCACGGCGGGGGCGGGGCTGGCCATCTGCCTGCTGCTCACGCTGAAGAACCAGTTCGTCACCCCGCACTTCGAGCACGGCGAGCTGGCGGTCAGCACCATCGGCCACGCCCTGATGGGCACGGAGAAGTACCAGTACCTGCTGCCCTTCGAGGCCATCAGCCTGCTGTTGCTGGCCTGCATCGTGGGCGGCATATTGATAGCCCGCAAGCGGTAATGCCGGGCAGCCGGGGTTGTACCCCGAAGCAGCCGAGGTCGTACCCGGAAGCAGCTGAGGCCGTACCCCAAAGCTCCCGATGTTGTGGGGTAGGGACTGCTGAAGTCGTGGGTACGGGCAGTTGAGGTCATGGGGTACGAGCAGCGGAGACTGTGGGGTACAGGTTGCTGAAGTCGTGGGTACGAGCAGCTGAACCCTTGGAGTAAAAGCTGCTGAGCTTTGGGGTAGAAGTTGCTGAGCTTTGAGGTAGAAGCTGCTGAGCTTTTGGGTAAAAGCTGCTGAGCTTCGAGGTAGAAGCTGCGGCAACTTTGGGACAGGACCTGCGGGGCTTTTGCAAATAATTAAAAGTCAATAGTTAAACGTAAAACGCTATAGCATGGTACAAATGGAGTTATACTTGATAGTGTCCACTATCATGATGTTCGTGGGGATATACGGTTTCTTCACGCGGCGCAACTTGCTGGCCATCCTCATCTCGGTGGAACTGATATTGAACTCGGTGGACATCAACTTCGCGGTGTTCAACCGTTTCCTGTTCCCCGGGCAGTTGGAGGGGTTCTTCTTCAGCCTGTTTGCCATCGGCATCTCGGCGGCGGAGACGGCGGTGGCCATCGCCATCATCATCAACATATACCGCAACATCCGCAACATCCAGGTGAAGAACATGAACGAACTGAAGGGGTAAGACAGTTGATAATTGAAAATTGATAATTGAAAATTGAAAACGGGGCTGCGCACGACACTTGTAGCTCGTAGCTCGTAGCTTGTAACTAATTGATAATTGAAAACTGGGCTGCGCATGGCACTTGTAGCTCGTAGCTCGTAGCTTGTAACTATATGGAACATACGATATTTCTATTGGCCTTGCCTTTCCTGTCGTTTCTGCTGGTGGGACTGCTGGGCACGTGCCTGAAGCCGAAGGTGGCGGGCCTGGTGGGCACGCTGTCCATCGCCGCGGTGGCGGTGCTGGCCTATGTCACGGCATTCTTGTACTTCACCGCCGGACGCGGGGCAGACGGCGCGTTTGCCACGCTCATGCCTTACAACTTCACGTGGCTGCCGCTCACCGAGACGCTGAAAATCGAAATGGGCATCCTGCTCGACCCCATCTCGGTAATGATGCTGGTGGTCATCTCCACCGTGTCGCTCATGGTGCACATCTACTCGTTCGGCTACATGGACGGCGAGCGGGGCTTCCAGCGGTACTACGCATTCCTGTCGCTGTTCACCATGTCCATGCTGGGGCTGGTGGTGGCCACGAACATCTTCCAGATGTACGTGTTCTGGGAACTGGTGGGCGTGTCGAGCTACCTGCTCATCGGGTTCTACTACAAGAAGCCCGAAGCCATCGCGGCCTCGAAGAAGGCGTTCATCGTGACGCGCTTCGCCGACCTGGGCTTCCTCATCGGCATCCTGATATACGGGTACTACGCGGGCACGTTCACCTTCACGCCGCAGGCGCAGGTGCTGGCCGCGGCGGGCACGATGATGCCGCTGGCCCTGGGGCTGATGTTCGTGGGCGGCGCGGGCAAGAGCGCCATGTTCCCCCTGCACATCTGGCTGCCCGACGCCATGGAAGGCCCCACGCCGGTGAGTGCCCTTATCCACGCGGCCACGATGGTGGTGGCGGGCGTGTACCTGGTGGCGAGGATGTTCCCCCTGTTCATCGGCTACGGACCGGAAGTGTTGCACCTCACGGCCTACGTGGGTGCGTTCACGGCCTTGTTTGCCGCCGTGGTGGCCTGCGTGCAGACAGACATCAAGCGGGTGCTGGCCTTTTCCACCATCTCGCAGATAGGTTTCATGATTGTGGCGCTGGGCGTGTGCACCTCCGCCGACCCCCATGCGGGCGGGCTGGGCTACATGGCCTCCATGTTCCACCTGTTCACGCACGCCATGTTCAAGGCGTTGCTCTTCCTGTGCGCGGGTGCCATCATCCATGCGGTGCACTCCAACGAGATGGCGGCCATGGGCGGCCTGCGCAAGTACATGCCGGTGACGCACGCCACGTTCCTCATCGCGTGCCTGGCCATTGCGGGCATCCCGCCCTTCAGCGGCTTTTTCTCGAAAGACGAAATCCTGGCCGCCTGCTTCCAATTCGCCCCGTGGATGGGCGTGCTGATGACGTTCATCGCCGGGCTGACGGCCTTCTACATGTTCCGCCTGTACTACAACATCTTTTGGGCGAAGCCGTATGACGCGGCCCAGGCAGGCGGCCACACGCCCCACGAAGCCCCGAAGTCGATGACCATACCCCTCGTGTTCCTGGCGGCTGTCACGTGCGTGGCGGGCTTCATCCCCTTCGGCCACTTCGTGAGCAGCGACGGCCAGGCCTACGACATCCACCTGAGCCTGCCCGTGGCATTGACCAGCGTGGTGGTGGCGTTGGTGGCTATCGGCCTTGCCACGTGGATGTACAAGGGCGCGGCGCAACCCGTGGCCGACCGTCTGGCCACGACGTTCAAGGGCTTGCACCACGCGGCCTACCGCCGTTTCTACATCGACGAGGTGTACCAGTTCATTACGCATAAAATCATCTTCCGCTGCATCTCCACGCCCATCGCATGGTTTGACCGCCACGTGGTGGACGGCTTCATGAATTCGCTGGCCTGGGTGACGAACGCGGCCAGCGTGCGGATACGCGGGTTGCAGAGCGGGAACATCCAGACGTACACCATGGTGTTCCTGGGCGGTGCGTTGCTGTTGGTGGTGATATTGTTATTGTTTTAAAATAGAAAACGAGATATGAATTTCCTATCCTTATTCGTGCTGGTGCCCCTGCTGATGATGCTGGGGCTGTGGGTGGCACGGAATGTGAACCAAGTGCGCGGCGTGATGGTGGCGGGGGCTTCGGCCTTGCTGGTGCTGGCGGTGACGCTGGCGGTGCTTTACCTGCGCGAACGTGCCGGAGGGGCCACGGCCGAGATGCTGTTCACGGCCAGCCACGTGTGGTATGCCCCGCTCAACATCCACTATGCGGTGGGGGTCGACGGCATATCGGTGGTGATGCTGCTGCTGTCGGCTATCATCGTGTTCACGGGCGTGTTCGCTTCGTGGAAGATGCAGATGCTGACCAAGGAGTTTTTCATGTGGTTCTGCCTGCTGAGCGTGGGCGTGTTCGGCTTTTTCATTTCGGTGGATCTGTTCACCATGTTCATGTTCTACGAGGTGGCACTGATACCCATGTACCTGCTCATCGGGGTGTGGGGCAGCGGTCGCAAGGAGTATTCGGCCATGAAGCTCACACTGATGCTCATGGGCGGGTCGGCCTTCATCCTCATGGGCATCCTCGGCATTTACTACGGAGCGGGAGCCACGACGATGAGCCTCACGGAGCTGGCCCGCATCCACATCCCCGTGGAATGGCAACGCATCTTCTTCCCACTGACATTCATCGGTTTCGGGGTGCTGGGGGCGTTGTTTCCCTTCCACACATGGAGTCCCGACGGCCACGCCTCGGCTCCTACGGCGGTGTCCATGCTGCACGCCGGGGTGCTGATGAAGCTGGGCGGCTACGGCTGCTTCCGCATCGCCATCTACCTGATGCCCGAGGCTGCCAAGGAACAGGCGTGGATATTCCTCATCCTGACGGGTATCGGCGTAGTGTACGGCGCGTTCTCGGCCTGCGTGCAAAAGGACTTGAAGTATATCAACGCCTATTCGTCCGTGTCGCACTGTAGCCTGGTGCTGTTTGCCATCCTGATGATGACGCAGACTTCGAGCACGGGGGCGGTGCTGCAAATGCTTTCGCACGGCCTGATGACGGCCCTGTTCTTCGCCATCATCGGGATGATATATGGCCGCACGCACACCCGCGACATCCGCGAGATGAGCGGCTTGATGCAGGTGATGCCATTCCTCTCGGTGTGCTACGTCATCGCGGGGTTGGCCAACCTGGGCTTGCCGGGCTTCAGCGGCTTCATTGCCGAGATGACCATTTTCGTCGGCTCGTTCGAGGTGAACGATGTGTTCCACCGCACGCTTACCATCATTGCCACGACATCCATCGTCATCACGGCGGTGTACATCCTGCGGCTGGTGGGCAAGGTGCTCTACGGCACGGTGGGCAACCCTGCCCACTTGCAGCTGACTGACGCCACGTGGGACGAACGCCTGCCCCTCATCGTGCTCATCGTGGCCATCGCCGGGCTGGGCCTGATGCCTTGGGGCTTCAGCCACATCATCAGCGACAGCGTGCTGCCGGTCATCAGCCAGCTGGCGAGGTAGGTAGCTTGGCAACGAGTAGCGGGTAGCGGGTAGACAATGTAGACAATATATATAATGATATAAGGAATAGGGTAAGGACGGAAGGGCTTTTTACTTTTTACTTTCTCCTTTTTACTTTCCCCTTTCTCCTTTTACCATTCAACTAAAATAGATATAGACATGGATTATAGTCAGGTATTGCTCATGCGATCGGAGTTGTCGCTGTTGGCAGTCATCATCATCTTGTTCGTGTACGACTTAGTGGCTGGGGAGCGGGGTCGGCGGTATATGCACCCGCTGGCCTGCGTGCTCATGCTGGCGCATGTGCTGGTCAACATCGTGCCGCAGGCGGACACGCTCGAACTCTTTGGCGGCATGTACCGCTCCGTGCCCATGATCAGTCTGGTCAAGACCATCCTCTCGGTGGGTACGCTGGTGGCCGTAATGCAGAGCGGCGAATGGCTGCGGCGCGAAGACACGCGCTACAAGCAAGGCGAGTTTTACACGCTCACGCTTTTTACCCTGCTGGGGATGTTCTTCATGGTGAGCGCAGGGCATTTCCTCATGTTCGTCATCGGGCTGGAACTTGCCTCCATCCCCATGGCCTGCCTGGTGGCATTCGACAAATACAAACATCACTCCGCCGAGGCGGGTGCCAAGTACATCTTGTCGGCCATGTTCTCGTCGGGGCTGATGATGTACGGCCTCTCGTTCGTCTACGGCACCACGGGCACGCTCTACTTTGACGATGTGGCTGCACAGCTCACGGGAACGCCTTTACAAATCATGGCATTGGTATTCTTCTTCGCCGGGCTGGGCTTCAAGATTTCGCTCGTGCCTTTCCACCTGTGGACGGCAGACGTGTACGAGGGTGCCCCGACCAACGTCACGGCCTACCTCTCGGTCATCTCCAAGGCTGCAGCCGCCTTCACCCTGCTGGTGGTGCTGGTCAAGGTGTTCGGCCCCATGATGGCGGCGTGGGACACAATGCTGTTCTGGGTCATCATCGCCAGCATCACCGTGGCCAACCTCTTTGCCATCCGGCAGACGAACATCAAGCGTTTCTTCGCTTTCAGCAGCATCTCGCAGGCGGGCTACCTCATGCTGGGGGCTATGGGCGGCACGCCCGGCGGCATGACCTCGATGGTGTTCTACGCGCTGGTATACATGATTGCCAACCTGGCCGTGTTCGGTGTCATCTCGGCCATCGAACAGCGCACGGACGGCAAGGTGTCCATCAGCGACTACGACGGGCTGTACCGCACCAACCCCCGTCTCACGCTGGTGATGACGCTGGCCCTCTTCTCACTCGGCGGCATCCCGCCCTTTGCCGGGTTCTTCAGCAAATTTTTCATCTTCATGGCCGCCTTCGGGGCAGGCTTCAAGGTGCTGGTATTCGTGGCTCTGGTCAACACCATCATCTCCCTGTACTATTATCTGCTCATCGTGAAGGCCATGTACATCAATCCGAACGAGCACCCGGTGGAAGCCTTCAAAAGCGATGGCTGGACACGCGTGAGCCTTCTGGCCTGCACGCTCGGCATCGTGGCGGTGGGCATCATCAGCGGCATCTACGACGGTATCAACGCGTTTGCCTTTTGACATAAATTAGGCCATTCTGAAAGTTTGCCAAAAGAAAAAGCCTGAAGGGTTGTGAGTCGTTTTGGGAAAATACCCATGCACTCACAACCCTTCAGGCTTTTTTAGTTATAACAGATAGTTTGACGAAATCTCACCTATCCAGCCACGACACCGCCTCCCGCGTCCGACCGGGGTGCATCTTGACCGCCACGCGCTTGGCCGCCGCAGCCTGGTACATGCCGCCCAACGTGTCGCCGCCCTCGGTCAGCAGGGAAAAGTCGATGCCCGCATCGCTCACCGTGAAGCTGCCGCCGGTTATCAGTTCGCGTTTGGAGTAAGCCTCATCCTCCTCGTAATACGTGATGCGTGCCCCCAAGATGTACGTGGTGCTGTCCACCGGCACATATTCGCCCGGCGCAAAGCTATAGGCCAGGCCGAACGAATCCGATGCCGCCACGCCCGAAGCCCGGTATGTGCCCCGCAGCAACGCAAGCACATGTGCTTCGGTCAGCACCGTGTCCTCGTCCGTCAGTTGCAAGTTACCGAAATTCTCCTCCGCCACAAACAAATCCTCAAAATACAATTCCTGCCCCGGCGGCTCCACCGCCGTGCTGTCCTCATTCACCATCCCCTCGGAATAAAGCGTCAAGGCAAACACGTGGTTGTCATTGCCCGCATAGTACTTCCCATAATAAGACAGCCCCATGTAGGTATAATGCGGGGATGTTTCATATACATAGGGCGGAATCGGCTCCGGCTTGCAGGCAGCCACCCCTACGACAAGCAAGGAAAGGAAAAAACGCTTCATGCTGATGTGATAATGCGATAATATGCTAATGTGATAATAATATGCTAATGTGATGATAAGGTAATGTGACAATGTGCTCAAATTTCCTTTCTACTTTCACCCTTTCTGCTTTCTACCTTCACCTTTCACCCTTTCTACTTTCTACTTTTGCCTTTCTCCCTCCCCACTCTCAACTTTCAATTTTCAATTTTCAACTCTAACGTACCGCACCGGCCAATAAGCCGCCACGAAGCCCATGGCCGCCACCGTGGCAAGCACCAGCAGCACATCGCCCGGGTGCACGACCACCGGGTAAGCCTCCGTGATGTAGTTGTTGCCCATACGCAGAAAGCCGAAATGCTGCTGCGCGAGGCACAACACCGTGCCCAGCACCATGCCAGTCACCGCCCCCACGAGGGAAATCAGCCAGCCCTCTATCAGGAAGATGCGCTTCACCAGCCGCCGGTCGGCACCCAGGTTGCGCAAGGTAGCGATGTCCGCCTCCTTCTCGATGATGAGCATGGAGAGCGAACCCAGTATGTTGAAACTCGCTATCAGCAGGATGAGGCTAAGGAAAAGATACGTAATCCACTTCTCCATCTTCATGATTTTGAAGAAACTCTCCTGTTGCTCGTAGCGGTCCTTCACGGCAAAGCCCGCACCCAAGACCTGCCGCACCGACCGCTTCACCGCGTCCACCTCCACGCCCTCGGCCAGCTTCAGCTCCACGGCGGACACCGTGCGGTCATCGTATTCGAACAACTCCCGCGCCCGGCGCAACGACACCAGCACATACTGGTCGTCGTAAGGCTGCTGCTGCACCATGAAGATGCCCGACACGAACACCGGCACGCGGTTGAAGCTCGTCTCGGGGCGCAACATGTTGACCCGTGCCGTGCGCTTAGGGGCGTACAAGTAAACCGGGTCGATGAAATGCGCCCCCAGCCCCAGCGAGCTGGCCACGCCCACGCCCGGCACGATGCGCTCGAAACCGCCGTCGAACAGCACGAACTCGCCGTCGAACAGGATGCTGTCGATGCGGGTCATGCGGCGGAAGCACGACTCGTCCACGCCCTTCACCGTGGCGGGGATGTGCTTGTCGCGGAAGCTCACCAGCGCATTCTCCTCCACCACCTCGGTGAACACCTCCACGCCGGGCAGGCGGCGCACCTGGTCGAACGCCGCCGAGTCGAGGCTGAACGTCTTGCCCTCGACAGCCGTAATCTTCAAGTCGGGGTCAAAGGAGGAAAACATGTCGCTCACCAGCGACTCGATGCCGTTGAACACCGACATGACGCACACCATCGCCATCGCCCCGACGGCAATGCCCGCCGACGAGATGCCCGTGATGATGTTGACGGCGTTGTGCGACTTCTTCGAGAAGAGGTAACGCCAAGCCACGCGGAGCGAAAATCTCACCCCGCGCACCCGTTCCGCCATGGACCACCGCGCCTGCATTTGCTGTCTGCTTAGATGGGATACGCCAGGACGGGAAGACGCGAAGAAAAGCACCCGGCATCCTCGCGTCCCGGCGCACCCGCTATTCGTTAACGTCCGCCGCCTGTTCGCCGCCGACCCCGCCCTGCTTCAGCAACCGGTCGATGTTTTCCGCATAGTCGAGCGAATCATCCAGGTGGAAGTTCAAGTCGGGGATGATGCGCAGCTGGTGGCGCACCCGGTTGCCCAGCTCGAAGCGCAGGGCCTTTTTGTCCTTCTGAATGCCTTCGAGCACCTCGGCCGCCCGCGCCGTGGGGAAGATGCTCACATGCACGTGGCACACGCTCAAGTCGGGGCTGATGCGGGCGTTCGTCGCCGTAATCAGCGTGCCCGGCATCCGGCGGGCATATTGCAGGAAGATGTCGCCCAATTCCTTTTGCAGCAGGCGGGCTATTTTCTGTTGTCTGGTTGTTTCCATTTGTCTTTGTCTTTTTCCCGTCATTTCGACCGCAGGGAGAAATCTACTCACACCCGCGCCTCACCCTGCACAGTCCAAATGAACCATTATCTAATATATCCAATCTTGTATTTCTTCCCAATAATCACGCCAAGCAGGGTTATTCGAGGCAATCAGCGCGTTCTTTTTTTCCCTCCTCCATTTTTTCAATTCCTTTTCCCGGCTGATTGCATCCCCTATCTTTTCAAAATACTCATAATACACGCAATACTCCAAGTTGTATTTCGCCGTAAAAGACGAGGTATCGTAATGAGTACGATGCTCCCATACACGGCGTTTCAAGTTATTTGTCACACCGATATACAAGGTCGTCTTGTATTTATTAGTCATTATATATATGTAACCGCCATCCATAGGATATCAGTGGAAAAACACATAGGCAGAGGAGATTTCTCCCTACGGTCGAAATGACGGGCGGAAAAAAGTTCCTTCTAAATCGTTCAATCGCCCAATCGTCCAATCGTAAATTGTCCAATTGTAAATCGTCCAATCGTCCAATCGTCAATACCCATCACCTGTCCGCCACCACGCCGGCCCAGGTGCCGACGCGGAGCAGGTACATGCCCGGCGCGGGCAGGGCGATTTGAACCTCGCCCGAAGCGGCCGGCACGGCATACAGCGGCACGCCCGTGAGCGTGAACACCTGCACCGGCTCGCCTTGCAGTCCGGCGACATGCAACTCACCTTGCGCCACGTACCACGCCGGGGCATCGGCGGAAACGGACGGCGCAGAGGTCGTGGCGGTGTACACTGCCACCTCGTCCGAGGGAGCGGCACCATTGCCTTGGGGTGTTACCACATAATAATAGGTGCGCCCGGCGGCCAGGCCCGTCACATCGTGGCTCAGCACATCGCCCACCGGCATGGGGTAGCCGTCCGCCGACACCTTTTCCTGCCTGCTGCCCGCCGTTTCCACCCGCACGGATGCAAGATAAACGCGGTGCCCTGCCTGGGCAGACAAGGCGATGGACGATGCTCCGGCAGGCAACTCGGCCGTGTAATCGGCATAACTGGTGGTCATCGTCCACGCTTCCGACTCTTCGCCGTTTACCACCAAGGTCAGCGTGGAGTTGTCCTTGTTATACTGCTTGGCCGTCACCGTGAGCGTGGCCGCGCGCCCGCCCAAACTGATGGTGGTCGATACCTCGCCGTCGCTACTGCCCGAAGCCAGGCGGAACGATTCTTCCCCGCCTTGCTTTTGCGCGAAGCCATCGGCAGTCCATCCATCGGGCAAACCGCCCGTGAAGTCGCTCTCCAGCAGCACCTCGCTCACGCCCTCGCCGGTGGTCTGCACGGTGTACACGTCCAGCAGGTAGCCGGTGGCTCCGGTCGAAGCCGTCCAGTTGGCAGTAAAGCCCGTTTCCGACACGTCCGTGGCGGGCAAGGCCCGGAAGTCGTCCGGCTCGGGCGGCGTTACCGTGCCGTCGGCCGTGAAGGGCACATCCTGCAAATTGCCCCAGATGTGCTCGGCCAGCTCGGGATAGTCAATGAACGGGTTGCGGTTGTGCTGCCACCGCTCCACGGCGTTGTTGCGGTCTATCTCCTTTTGGCTCACGGGGTCGGCGCGGTGCCATTCCAAGAACATGTCCACCGCCCACTGCTTCAGCTGCGAGCCGGAGAACACGGCTGCACCCGATGAATTTTGGTCAAAGTTCACGTTCTTGTAGCAGGTGGACATATAAAAATAAGTCCGCGCAAAGTCGCCCTTGTATTCGTCAATCGGTTCGAACACCGTGCCCGAATAACCGAGGGAGGCATCGCACCGGCCCAACTTGCTGCCGTTCTTCGAGGTAAACGTGGCCGATGCCACCTCGCCGAAAGGATAGTTGCTGCGCATGCCGTTCACCTTGCCGTCCGTGGGATAAATATGAAACGCATCACTCACCATGGGGCTGGCATCACCAAACCAGCTCTTGGGCAGCGAGTGCTCGCGGTTGTAGCAGTCGCCCTCGTTCTTATAATTGCCGCATTTCCCTTCACCTGGATAGAACACGTAAGGGGGCGTGCCACCCGGAATGTCCGAATACATGTCCCATATCGTGCCGTCGGGCTTTACATCGCTGTCCTCGTACACGTCCCACAGGCCGTCATAGCCCACGTTTGTGTGGTTGTGGATGATGCCGTACAACGCCGTGCGCAACGCTTCGCCGCTTTTGCCCTCGGCATCGTCATAATAACCCTCGCCCGGCTGCGCCCACAGCAGGGCCAGCGGCAGCACCGACGCGAGCAGAGAAAATAATTTCCGCTTCATAACCATACTATCTGTCTATAATATAACGAAAGGGGAACAAAGATAGTGCATTTCCCGATAAAAAGCACCCGCACGCCCCACAAATGCAGGAAAAATATTCCTCCGCATGGCCCGGTGGGCGGTTGGGGAGCAATTAGGATTTCCATAGGTACGAAACAAAATTTCCGTAAGTACAAAATAAAATTTCCGTCAGTACGGAATATAAATTTCGCAGGCACGGAATAAAATTTCCACAGGCACGGCTTATCCTGCGCAAAAGGAAGCCCGCAACCGTTTGCCCCTCACGCATGTGCGGGTTCGGGACAAGGCATCATGCCCGCCAAGCCAACCGCTTCATCTTTCGCTTCTCTCCGGGGAAACGGGCGGAACGGGTTTTGCGTTTCCCGGCAGATGTTTTACCGTTTGTGCGGAGATGTTTTCCCGTTTCTGCGCAGACATTCTACTGCCCACAGTTATGGGTCGTACAACCCACAGTTGTGGGTTATACAACTCACAGTTATGGGTTGTACGACCCATAACTGTGGGCAGTAGAATATCTGCGCACGAGTTGGGAAACATCTGCCGACAAACAGGAAAACATCTGGGCACAAATCAGGAAAATGGCCGAATGGGGGCAAACAAAAAGAGGGCGCGCCCATACAGGCGTACCCTCTCCCGGAGTTTTTTTTACAAGCCTTATTCCACCGTGATGCTGTTAAGCAAGTCCAGCTTGCCCTCGTCAATCAATTTGATAACCAGCTCGCCGAACAAGGTGTTCTGCCAGGCAAACCACGCACGGGTGAAGTTGGCGGGGTCGTCTTTGTGGAACGACTCGTGCATGAAGCCCGTACCGGCATCCGTCTTCATCAACGTTTCCATGCACCACTTGATTTCCGCGTCGTTCTGGCTGGTGAAGGCCTTCATCATGATGCTCATCGGCCATATCATGTCGTAGCCGATGTGCGGCCCGCCGATGCCCTCGCCCGCACGGCCGCGGAAGAAGTAGGGGTTGTCCTCGCTCCACACGAAGCGGCGGGTGTTCTGGTAAATCGGGTCGTTCACGTCCACGTCGCCCAGGTAAGGCAGGGCCAGGAGGCTGGGCACGTTGGCATCGTCCATCAGCAGCTGGTTGCCGAAGCCGTCCACCTCGAAGGCGTAGATTTTGCCATACTTCGGATGGTCGTTGACGGCGTATTGCTTCAAGGCGGCTTCCACCTCGGCTGCCAGGTCGGTGCACTCCTTGGCCAGTTCGGCCTCATGGTTCACTTCCGTCAATATCTCGGCCGCCTTGCGCAGCGAGGTCACGGCGAAGAAGTTGGACGGCACGAGGAACTGGAAGGTCGTGGCATCGTCCGATGGGCGGAAGGCCGAGGCAATCAGCCCCACCGGCTTCACGGGATTGCCCATGCCGTTGTTGGACATGGTGTCCAGCTGGCGGTCCGTCACACGTTGGAACTTGTACGGGCCATGCCCGTCCTTCTTCTGCTGCTCCTTGAAGGTGCGCAACACATTCGTGATGGCGGCCATCCATTCTTCCTCGAAGATGCTGTCGTCTCCCGTCACCTTCCAATACTCGTAGGCCAGGCGCAAGGGATAGCACAGGGAGTCGATTTCCCATTTGCGCTCGTGCAGTTCGGGGCGCATGTCCGTCTTGTCGGTCATCCACTGGTGGTCGGGGTTGGGGTCGTGCGGGTCGAGGAAGGCGTTGGCGTAAGGTTCGAGCATGATGCAGCGGAACTGGCGCAGGATGGTGCCGCGTATCATCTTCTTCAACGCCTTGTCTTCGTTGGCCAGCCGCACGTAGGGCCACACCTGCGCCCCCGAGTCGCGCAGCCACATGGCGTGGATGTCGCCGGTGTAGACCAGCGTGTCGTCATCGCCATCCTCCAAGGTATAGTAGCGCACCGTGGTGTCGATGGTGTTCGGGAAGCAGTTTTCGAACATCCAGCGCAAGCGGGCGTTCTTCAGCATCCCGGTCACTTCCTTGATTTTCTTCTCCACCGCCTTCGATTCGAACAAGCGGTTCTTCTTGTCCGGGCGTTGCGACACGTACACTTTCGTATTGTCCGCCGTCATGGTCTCCACCGCAGGCAACCCGGCCGCCTGCACCCCCAAGCTGCCGGCCAGAAGCCCCGCGCCCAAGGTGGTCAATAAGCATTTTTTCATTGCAGTGATTGTACTAAAAATAGTGAGGACTACAAAACAAAAAGCAAGCCTTGAAAGACCGAGGTTACCACGGCCTTTTAAGGCTTGCTATCTACCTCCCTTGGCACATGTACATTACAACTGTTGCTTCACTTCGGTTTCCTCGAAGCTTTCGATGATGTCGCCCACGCGGATGTCGTTATAGTTCTTGATGCTTATACCGCATTCGAAGTTGGCTCCAACTTCTTTCACATCGTCTTTGAAGCGTTTCAAGGCCGAGATTTCGCCCGTGTACACCACAATGCCGTCGCGGATGAGGCGTACCTTGTTTGTCCGGGCGATTTTTCCCTCGCGCACCAAGCAGCCAGCCACCGTGCCCACCTTCGATATCTTGAACGTTTCGAGCACTTCGACCGTGGCGGTGACTTCCTCCTTAATTTCGGGCGAAAGCATGCCTTCCATCGCCGCCTTGATTTCCTCGATGGCATCGTATATGATGGAATAGAGGCGTATGTCGATTTCCTCCTTCTCCGCCATCTTGCGGGCGGTTGCCGTGGGGCGCACCTGGAAGCCGCAAATGATAGCATTGGAAGCTGCGGCCAGCAACACATCGGAGTCGGAAATGGCGCCCACGGCCTTGTGGATGACGTTGACCTGGATGTGCTCGGTGGAAAGCTTCAGCAAGGAGTCGGATAGTGCTTCGACCGAGCCGTCTACATCGCCCTTCACGATGATATTCAATTCCTTGAAGTCGCCCAAGGCTATGCGGCGACCGAGTTCGTCAAGCGTGAAGTGCTTCTTGGTGCGCAAGCTCTGCTCGCGCTGCAACTGCTCGCGCTTGTTGGCTATCTCGCGGGCTTCCTGCTCGGTCGGCATGACAACAAACTTGTCGCCAGCCTGGGGTGCTCCGTTCAAGCCCAGGATGATGACCGGCTCGCTGGGACGTGCCGCCTTGATGCGCTGGTTGCGCTCGTTGAACATAGCTTTCACCTTGCCGTGGCAAGTACCGGCCAGTACGATGTCGCCTTGATGCAATGTGCCGTTACCGACCAACACCGTGGCCACGTAGCCGCGCCCTTTGTCCAAAGACGATTCCACGACCGTACCCACGGCACGGCGGTTGGGGTTGGCCTTTAGGTCGAGCAACTCGGCTTCGAGCAATACTTTTTCCAGCAATTCTTCCACGCCTGTCCCTTTCTTGGCCGATATGTCTTGCGACTGATATTTGCCGCCCCATTCTTCCACCAAATAGTTCATGTTGGCCAGTTCCTCCTTGATTTTTTCGGGATGGGCATCGGGCTTGTCCACCTTGTTGATGGCAAACACAATGGGCACGTTGGCTGCGGAAGCGTGGTTAATAGCTTCCACCGTCTGCGGCATCACATTGTCGTCCGCCGCCACAATGATAATGGCGATGTCGGTCATCTTGGCACCACGAGCACGCATGGCGGTAAACGCTTCATGACCAGGCGTATCGAGGAACGTGATACGTTGCCCGCTTTCCAGCGTCACGTTGTAAGCCCCTATGTGCTGGGTAATCCCCCCCGCTTCGCCGGCAATTACGTTCGTCTTGCGGATATAGTCAAGCAACGAAGTCTTACCGTGATCCACATGCCCCATGACCGTGACAATGGGCGCACGGGGCTCGAGATCTTCTTCGCGGTCGGGTTCGTCATTGCCGATGGCTTCCACCACGTCATGACTCACATATTCCGTGGTAAAACCAAACTCTTCCGCTACTATATTAATAGTCTCCGCATCCAGACGCTGGTTAATGGACACCATGATGCCGATGCTCATACACGTAGCGATAACCTGGTTGACCGACACGTTCATCATCACTGCCAATTCGCTGGCCGTCACAAATTCGGTCAATTTCAGCACGCTCTTTTCACGCTGTTCCTTTTCGGCCATTTCCTGCATACGGGCATGTACCGTCTCGCGTTTTTCTTTACGGTGCTTGACGGCGGCTTTTTTGCCTCCACCTTGCAGACGGGCAAGCGTTTCCTTTACCTGCTTCTGCACGTCTTCTTCGCTGACCACGGTCTTGAGTGAACGTTTCGCAAAATCCTTGGATTTAGACTTCCGCGAAGCCTGTTCCTGCGAACCAACTTTCGACACATCCACTTTCTGCTTGATGAAGCGCTCACGCTTCTTTTTGGGACGGTTTTCATCCTGCCCTGCCGAAGCCACCGGTTTCTTGCCATCTTTCAATGTCCGGTTCTTCTCTTCACGCTCTTTCCGCTTCTGGTCCCTAGTCTTCGGCTTTGGACGCGTGCTTTGATTGATTGTATCCAAATCTATTTGTCCGACAATAACTGGAGTCTTGGGCAAAGAGTGAGGATGCAAGGAGAATATTTCTTCCTGCCCATTCCCCGTTTTCACGCCTTCCTGTTCTGTAGCAACTGCGGTTTCCGCTGGCGCAGCAGGCTCTTGGGTTGCCTCGGATGCCCCTTCTGCCTTCGAGGTGACCGGCATTGCAGTTTCAGGCTGCACGGCGGAACTTGGTACTTCTTCCACCTGCTGCACATCAGGTTCTGCAGCTACCGAATTGGGAGTTTCAGGCTTGACCACGGGCTGCTCTTCTTGAGATGCAGGCTTGACCGCTACAGCAGGTTTGGCTTCTTCTTTTGTTCCTGCGACAGCCGGTTCTTTCTTTTCTTCCTTTTTAGATTTGGGCTCCAAGTCGATATGCCCTACGGTTTTCAAATGCGGTTTCTGTTCTTCGGGCACAACCACACGCACCACGTCATCCTTCTTCGGCGTTTCCCCATAGCCTTCTATCGACACCTTTCCGCCTTTTTCTTTCGACTGACGCTGCTGGCCGAGTTGCTCTGCCGTCTGCTTCAAAGCCATGTCCTTGTTGAACTCTTTCAACAACAACATATACTGCTCGTCCGAAAGTTTATAATTGGGCGATGCCTCTATTTTCTGTCCCTTCTTTGCCAAAAACTCAACGGCCGTGGACAGACCTACATTCAAATCTTTAAGAGCTTTACTTAATCTTACGGGCATATATTCTGTTTTGTTAAACCTCTCCAATCCAAGCATCAAGCAGCCTCAAAAGCATCCGTGCCGGACTTTGGTATTTGTATTCTTATCTCTCGACCGTGAGCTGAAAGCGGAACGCCCTTGTTTCTCCAAGTGCCAACCTTCCCCCTGTCCGTCTATTCGTCCTCGAACTCGGCTGCCAATATACGCAGCACCTCGTCCACTGTTTCTTCTTCCAAATCGCTCCGATGAACCAATTCATCACGCGGTATGGCCAGCACGCTCTTGGCTGTGTCGCAACCGATGGATTTCAAGGTTTCGATAATCCATTCATCAATTTCATCCGTAAACTCATCCAAGTAGATATCTTCCGTTTCTTCCGCTTCGTCCAACTCGCGGAACACGTCCAAGGTGTAACCGGTCAGCATACCGGCCAGTTTAATGTTCAAACCGCCTTTGCCTATGGCCAGCGACACTTCTTCCGGACGCAAATATACCTCCGCACGTTTTTCCTCTTCAATCACCCGAATGGAGGACACCTTTGCCGGGCTCAAGGCACGTGATATGAAGAGGTTCACGTTCGACGTATAGTTTATCACGTCAATGTTCTCGTTGCGCAGTTCACGCACGATGCCATGGATACGCGCACCTTTCACCCCGACGCACGCCCCCACCGGATCGACCCGATCGTCATACGACTCGACGGCTATCTTGGCGCGTTCACCCGGGATGCGGGCTATCTTCTTGATTGTAATCAATCCATCTTGTATCTCGGGCACTTCCAATTCAAACAGGCGTTGCAAGAAGAGCGGTGAAGTGCGCGACAAGATAATCTTCGGGTTGTTGTTTTGGTTGTCGACCATGGCCACCACGGCACGAACCGTGTCGCCCTTGCGGTAGAAGTCGGTCGGTATTTGTTCCGATTTCGGCAAATACAATTCGTTCCCGTCTTCGTCAAGCAGCAGCATTTCCCGCTTCCATATCTGGTACAACTCTGCACTCACTATCTGTCCCACCATCTCGCTGTAACGGGTGTAAAGGCCTTCTTTCTGTAAGTCCAAAATCTTAGATGCCAAGGTCTGGCGCAATGTGAGGATGGCACGACGTCCGAAGTCGATGAAATTGACCGTATCCGTCACTTCCTCGCCCACTTCATAGTCCTCGTCTATCTTCCGGGCTTCGGACAATGCGATTTCCAAGTTCTCATCCTGCACCTGGCCATCTTCCACCACCTTTCGGTTGCGGTAGATTTCGAAGTCACCCTTGTCTGGATTGATGATCACGTCGAAGTTCTCATCCGTGCCGAACATCTTGGCCAACACGTTGCGGAATGACTCTTCCATCACACTAATCAATGTACTTCTGTCGATATTCTTCAGTTCCTTGAATTCTGAAAAAGTATCGATCAGGCTAATCGTTTCTTTCTTGCCCATGGCTGTTACTTGAATCTAAATATGTATTTGGTTGTTTTTATATCAGTGTAAGCAAACGTGACTGACTCTTTTACGGTCATTTTGCGCTTGCACCCCTCGGGCTTCACCTGTTTTTCCACCTCCACAACGAAATGGTCAGACTCCACGCCGGTGAGTATCCCTTTCACCTTCCGGCCATCGGCTGTGAGCACTTCCACCTCGTTGCCAAGGTTTTTTTCATACTGCTTAAGCACCTTGAAAGGCGATGTGAGACCAGCCGAACCGACCTCCAATTCATAATCCTCCTTCTCACGGTCGAGCTTCGACTCAATATATTGGCTCAAGGCAGCGCAAAAGTCTATCGCCACACCATCAAAGGCATCTATCTCCACCACGATACGGTTGTCGGCTGACACTGCCACCTCTACCAGGTAATAATCCGTAGGCTGCAAATACTCCTCAACCAAGCGGGTTACTTCTTCTTTTGAAATCATGATGTAACGGCATTTCAACAAAGAAGGGGACTGGCATGTCCCCTCCTCATTTCCTTAAATCGGTGCAAAGATACGAAATATCACTGGAATAATCGAATAAAACAAGCAGATTGGTGCAATAATATATGATACATAAATAGTTATAAAAACGACAAATCGTGAATAGGGTTGGAATTTGCTTACGGGAGTCCTCTGCAAAATATTGTCAAGAAAATAGAGGGTGATAGCAGAATATGGTAAAATTCGGCATCGACTTTTCAAAGAAAACGTTCGATGCGACCGTCATGGAACATGGAAAATTGGACGGTAAAGGTATCCACAAGGTGTTCAAGAACTCTTCCCAAAGCGTTCAAGAGCTTATCCAGTGGGTCAAGGGTCAGACCGGCGTGCCGGATTTGGGCGCGTTCGTCTTCTGCGGCGAACATACCGGCCTCTACAGCGAGGCGGTCAGCGACGGCCTTGCGGAGGCGGGTTGCTTCATGTGGCTGGAAAATGCGTTGTGCATCAAGCGTGCCCGTGGTATCGCCCGCGGGAAGAGCGACAAGGGCGACTCGCGCGAGATAGCCTGCTACGCGTCACGCAACCTGGACAAGGCCCGTCGCCATGTCGCCCCGGGCGAGTGCCTGGATGCCATCCGGAAGCTGTTCATGCAACGCAGGTTCCTGGTGGAGCAACGGTGCGCCCTTCGGAAGCGTAGCAAGGAGATGCGCGGCGTGTCCAAGGGCAACAAGGCGTTGGCGGTGTCCTTCCGCGCCGACAACCGCCTGGATGCGGCATACCAGAGCGAAATCAGCTCCATCGAGAAAGAAATCAAGCGTCTGATATCCTCCTCGGAAGAACTAAGCGTCACCTACCGCATCCTGACCTCCATGAAGGGGATCTCCTTCGTGAACGCGGTGGCTTTGATCGTCTACACGCTCAACTTCGAGAAATTCGGGCACGATGCCCGGCGCATCGCCACGTACTGGGGCGTGGCGCCGTTCGGCCGGGATTCGGGCACGACGCTCCACGCCACGCCGCACGTGTCGCATTACGCCGACAAGTACCTGAAGTCGCTCTTGTCCGAGGCGGCCCTGTGCGCCATGAGGTTCTGCCCGTCATCAAACATTATGCGGACAGGCTGCTGGCCAAGGGGAAGATAGATTGCTGTGGGCAGTAAAATTTGTGCCCACGTTTTGGAAAACTTGTGCTTGCAACCGGGAAAACATCCGCAGGAGAAAGGGAGAAGCCGCCAAGGCATTTCCTCCCTTTTGCGGTGCTGCGCTCATCTCCATTCGTTAATCAAGCTTAAAACTTGATGCTTTGATAGTACTTTGCATTGCATGGTACTGTTCTTTTCCTACCTTTGCGCAGTCAACGCAAGTCAAACCCATTAAAACCATTAGAACGTATGAAAAAGAGACTGACCCGCTCCAAGGAGCGGATGATTTTGGGCGTATGCGGCGGTGTGGCCGAGTATTTCGACTGGGACCCTACGTGGGTGCGCATCGGCTACGTATTGCTTACGCTGTTTTCGCTGGCCTTTCCCGGTGTGCTGGCCTACTTCATCCTGGCTATCGTCATGCCGCCGGCGGAAGTGTGAAGTACACGGGACACGCGGATTGAACGGATTGTCAGGGATAAACAGGCGATCCGCGCATCCGCTTGTCCTGTCCGCAACTTATAGTTTGTAACTCAAGACCCTCCTCCCATGAACGTAGACAATGTGAAATCGCAGATGCGCAAGGGGTATTTGGAATATTGCATCCTGCTTATTTTGAAGAAACGTCCTGCCTACGTCTCGGACATCCTGTCCGAGTTGAAGGCGGCGCACCTCATTGTGGTGGAAGGCACGCTCTATCCCTTAATGACCCGTCTGAAAAACAGCGGACTGTTGGCCTACCGTTGGGAGGAATCCACGCAAGGCCCGCCCCGCAAGTATTACGAGATGACACCGGAGGGCGAGGCCTTTCTCGACGAACTGGACAAGGCTTGGGCGGAAATCAACGCCGTGGTGGAGCATCTGAAGGGAAAAGGTTGAAAGGAGAAAGGAAAAGGGTGAAAGGTAAAAGGAGAAAGGGAAAGGGTGAAAGAGAAAAGGAGAAAGGGAAAAGGCAAGGCCAACGGCCTTGTGGCTCTCAGCGCAGGGCAACGCCCTATGGACAGAGGAAGCCTCCCCAAGCCCTGGAAACTTGTCCCGATGCAATCGGGAAGGAGGGGATGTACCCATCCGCGTCGATTGGGCAAGAGGCAAGAAGAAGGAAATCTGCGTCCAGCCGCGCAATCTGCGGGCAGATAAAATTTGCGCCCATGCGAGCAATTCGCGTCATTCGCGTTCCTCAATTCTCAATATGAAATTTGAAATCTGAAATGAAAC
>CALUML010000014.1 GCA_944321745.1 uncultured Bacteroidales bacterium | reverse complement strand
GCGCGGCACCCTCATGGGAGCCATCCAAGGCATCCTGCTGGCGCAATACGAAGTGCTGCGCGAGCACGGCCACACCCCCTCCGAGGCCTTCAACGAGACGGTGGAGGAACTCACCCAGTCGCTCATGCCGCTCTTCGCCGAGAAGGGGATGGACTGGATGTACGCCAACTGCTCCACCACGGCGCAGCGCGGCGCACTCGACTGGATGGGGCCCTTCCACGATGCCACCAAGCCCGTGTTTGAACGGCTGTATGCCGAAGTAGCCAGCGGACGCGAGGCGCAACGCTCCATCGACTCCAACTCCAAGCCCGGCTACCGCGAAGGCCTGGAACAGGAACTGAAAGCCCTCCGCGAAAGCGAAATGTGGCAGACCGGAGCCGTGGTGCGCAAGCTGCGCCCGGAAAACAACTGAGAACGCCGTGGTTATCTAACCGCCAAGAGTTTATTTGTTTTAACCGCAAAGAGCGCGGAGAACGCAAAGACGGACTTGACCTTTGCGCTCTTTGCGCTCTCTGCGGTTTAATACTGTCCGCTTTGCGGTTAGGCCGACCGTGTAAACAATTCCCGCCACCCGCTTGTTAGAATAATTGTGCCGATGAGTTTAGGAAAACGTGAGCAGATGTTTTTCTATTCGTGAGCAGATGTTTATCCAATCGTGCTGAGACATTCTACTGCCCACGATTGGGAAAACACGTGGGAAGAAAACAGGGAATGGATGAGCGCGAACGGAGATACATGGTGGGATATTCAGACAAAATCCCGCAGCATCACCGTGCAATCATTAAATAGTAAATTGTCAAATAGTAAATAGAATATGGCTTACAGCGAACAATTCATGCGGCGGGCGATAGCCCTGTCGGTGGACAATGTGAAGCGGGGCGGCGGCCCCTTTGCCGCCGTGATAGTGAAGGACGGTGTCGTCGTGGCCGAGGGCACCAACCGCGTGACGGCCGACCACGACCCCACCGCCCATGCCGAGGTCAACGCCATCCGCCAGGCCGCCAGCAGGCTGGGCACGTTCGACCTCACGGGGTGCGACCTCTACTCCTCGTGCGAGCCGTGCCCCATGTGCCTGGGAGCCATCTACTGGGCGCATCTTGACCACCTGTATTATGGTTGCGACAAGCACGATGCCGCCCGGGCAGGCTTCGACGACTCGTTCATCTACGACGAAATCGCCCTGCGCCCCGCCGACCGCCGCCTGCCCTCCGCCCAGGTGCTGCACGCCGAAGCCCTCCAGGCCTTCGAGGACTGGATGAAGAAAGAGGACCGGGTGGAGTATTGAACCCAAATCGGTCTAATGAACGATTTGGGTTTAAAAAATCCCTCCCCGCAGGAAGCGTTCCTGCCTGAGAGGGATTTTGTCATTATCTGTGTATGCAGCCCTTCCTTCCCGATTGCATCGGGACAAGTGTCCAGGGTTGGGGAGGCTTTGCCTTTAGCAGTTCATGCCGCCGTCCACCTGGATGACTTGACCGGTGACATACGATGCCATGTCCGATGCCAGGAATGTGGCCACGTCGGCGATGTCCTCCGGCGTGCCGCCCCGGCGCAGGGGTATCTTCTTGCACCATTCATCTTTCACCTCGTCGCTCAGTTTGGCCGTCATGTCCGTGATGATGAAGCCCGGTGCAATGGCGTTGGCGCGGATGCCGCGCGAGCCGAGTTCCTGGGCAATGGACTTGGCCAGCCCGATCATACCCGCTTTCGAGGCCGAGTAGTTGGCCTGCCCCGCGTTGCCGTGCACGCCCACCACCGAGCTCATGTTGATGATGCTGCCCGACTTCTGGCGCATCATCACCGGCGTGCAGGCGTGGATGAAGTTAAAGGCCGACTTCAGGTTGACCGTGAGCACCGCGTCCCACTGGGCTTCGTTCATGCGCATCATCAGGCCGTCCTTTGTGATGCCCGCGTTGTTCACCAGGATGTCGATGCGGCCGAATTCCTTGACGATTTCGGCCACCACGGCGTGCGTTTCGTCAAACGAGGCCGCATTCGAGGCATAGCCCTTCGCCTTCACGCCGAGAGCGGCTATTTCCTGCTCCGTGCGCTGGGCGTTTTCATCGATTGCCAAGTCGGTAAAAGCGATGTCCGCCCCTTCGCTGGCCATTTTCAGCGCGATGGCCTTGCCGATGCCGCGCGCCGCTCCCGTGATGAGAGCTACTTTTCCTTCCAGTAATTTCATATTGTCTTTTTTTTATGAGTGAATCGATTCGTGATAAGTCTTGCAAAGATAACGCAAATGGGCGAAAAAGCATGAAACCTTTTGCTCAATATGTTTTCTTTGCCGCCAAGAGCGCGATGAGGCGGAAAGGTTTCCATTTCCATCCGCGTTCTTTAAAAAACAAAACCGCCGGACTTTTCACAAGCACGGCGGCCATTTGTTAACCTTTAAAACTTATTTATGAGCAGTACAGTAACTGCGTATTAACAGGCAGGAGGCCTACCCGTTAATTTCTTTGTCGATGGCTTCGTATTCCGTGTCCATGCCAAGGCGGTAGTACAGCGTGCGAAGCATCACCTTATAACTCATTTCATCGGGAGCCAGCTCATGTGCCTTGCTGTAGAAAGGCAGGGCGGCTTCGAACTCGGCCTTGGCTTTTTCCTGTTCGGCGGCAAAAGCCTTGCGGTCGCCTATCAGCTTGTCGGCGGCATCGAGGATGGCGATGGCCGCATTGTAGTGCAGGCGCCCCATGGCATCGTAAGCGGCTGCCATGTCGGGGTCGAGCTCGATGGCCTTGTTGTAGGCGGCTTCGGCTTTGTCGAAGTCCTTCAAGGCTTCATGCAACCCGCCTTCCACGAAACGGTATTGCGCCATCGTGGGGTCGCGTTCGATGGCCGTGTTCAAGTAGGACAAGGCCGTTTCGGGCTGGCCGGAATAAATATAGAAGTTGATGAGATTTTGCAAGAACCACGGTTCAGCCGGGAATTTTTCCACCCCTTCCTTCAAGGTCTGGACGAAGTTCACCGTGTCTTTTTGCTTGTTGTACTCTTCATACAGCAATTGGTACACGGCCAGCGTTTCATAATCCTTGTCCTTCAGGTTCGTGTAGTGGCGGATGGCTTCGGCGGGCTTTTCGGCCTGCGATGCCGCGATACCGGCGTAATACTCTATCATGTTATAGGTAGAGTCCTTCGGGATTTCGTTTTCTGACAAGGGCATGTCCGGAATAGCCAGGAAAGCATTGAACACGTTCAACGCCTCGTCGTACTTCTGTTCGTCGAACAAGGCAGCCCCGTAACCGATAAGGTCGAAGTTGTAATATTCGCGCATCATGCGCTTGATGTCCTTGCGGAAGCGGGGTTTCACCTTCCCTTTTTCGTTGGGCAACTGGTCCAGGCTGTCGGCCTTCACCAGATAAGCATACGACTCCATCACCGCCGCGCCTTTCGCATTCTGGTCTATCTTGGTCGGGTCAAGGATGTTGTCGGTTTCCATCTTGCCTTTTTCCTTGTAACCGATAAGACCGGCCACGTACCACGTATTGGCTTGGTTCTTGGTGGTTTCTTCTTCCAATGCAGGCTTGATAAGCTCCCGCGCACCGGCGAAGTCGGGTGTTTCCATCAACACTTTGTTCTTCGCCTTGCTCACGTTGGCCTTCTGGGCGTACATGCCGCTGATGCTTCCTACGAGCAGCAGTGATAATACAAGTTTTTTCATCTGAATAAATGTATAATAATTGTCCTTTTACTTTTTGCTTTTTCCTAATCCCGCTCCTGCCGGATTGCGGGGCAAAGATATTCATTTTTTCACAAGGCCTGCCCAATATTCATATTTTTTAAGCAAAGCCTGCGCCTAAGGAAACCTGGGCAATATGTGCTTCCCCGGGCTATTCTTCCACCGTAATATCCGGGGTGGTTCCGGGTTGCCCTTCCTGCGGTTCGGTGCCATCGGTCGGTTCGGTTTCGGCCGCCTCCTCTTCCGTTTCGGACAGCACCTTGCACACGGAGGCAATCTCGTCGTTGCGCTTGTCCAGGTTGATGAGGCGCACTCCCTGCGTGGCACGTCCCATGACGCGGATGTCGGCCACTTTCAGGCGGATGGTCACACCCGACTTGTTGATTATCATCAAGTCGTTGTCGTCGTTCACGCTCTTGATGGTCACCAGCTTGCCGGTCTTTTCGGTAATGTTCATCGTCTTCACGCCCTTGCCGCCCCGGTTGGTGATGCGGTACACGGCCACCGGTTCGCCCTGCTCGTCGAGCACCCGTTCGCCGTTTTCATCCATCTCGTCCAGCCAGGTGCGTTTTCCGTAGCCCTTTTGCGATACCACCATCACGGTGTCCCTCGAGTCCTTCGGCACGCATATCATGCCAACCACTTCGTCGGCCCCGTCTTCGTCCAGTGTCATGCCGCGCACGCCGGTTGCCGTGCGTCCCATGGGGCGCACCTTGCTTTCGGGGAAACGGATGGCGCGGCCGTTGCGGTTGGCCATCACAATGTCGCACGTGCCGTCGGTGAGGCGCACCTGTATCACCTGGTCGTCTTCGCGTATGGTAATGGCGTTCACGCCGTTTTGCCGTGGGCGCGAATAAGCCTCCAGGGATGTCTTCTTGATGATGCCTTGCTTGGTACAGAACACGAGGTAGTGCGTGTTGACGTATGCCTCGTCGCTTAGCAATCCTTTGACGCGGATGAAGGCATTCACCTTGTCGTCGGAGTCGATGTTCAGCAGGTTTTGGATGGCACGCCCTTTCGAGTTCTTGCTGCCTTCGGGTATCTCGTACACTTTCAGCCAGTAGCAACGCCCCTTTTGGGTGAAGAAGAGCATGGTGTTGTGCATGGAAGCGGGGTAGATGTATTCGATGAAGTCCTCGTCGCGGGCATCGCTTCCTTTCGACCCGACACCGCCGCGTCCTTGCGCCCGGAACTCGCTCAGGGCGGTACGTTTGATATAGCCGAGGTGCGAAATGGTGATGATCATTTCCTCGTCGGCGTAGAAATCTTCAGGGTTGAACTCCTCGGAGGCATATACGATTTCCGTCTTGCGCTCGTCGCCGAAGTTCTTTTTCACTTCCTGCAATTCGTCCTTGATGATTTGCATGCGCAGTTCCACCTTGTCCAGCACTTCCTTTAAATGCTCTATCAGGGCCAGCACCTCTTCGTATTCGGCGCGGAGCTTGTCCTGCTCCATGCCGGTGAGTTGGCGCAGGCGCATTTCCACCACGGCGCGTGCCTGCACGTCCGACAGGCCGAAACGTTCCATCAACCGCGTGCGTGCCTCGTCGGGCGTTTTCGATTCGCGGATGATGCGGATGGCCTCGTCCAGGTTGTCCAATATAATCATGAAGCCCTCGAGCAGGTGCGCCCGTTTCTCGGCCTCGGCCAGGTCGAAGCGGGTGCGGCGGGTGACCACCTCGTGGCGGTGTTCCACGAAGTAGTGTATCATGTCCTTCAGGCTCAACAGGCGGGGGCGGCCATGCACCAGGGCGATGTTGTTCACGCTGAACGACGACTGCATTTCGGTGTACTTGAACAGTTTGTTGAGCACCACGTTGGCGTTGGCGTCGCGCTTCACGTCCACCACGATGCGCATGCCTTCCTTGTCCGACTCGTCGTTCACGTTCGATATGCCCTCGATCTTCTTTTCGGTGACCAGCGCGGCGATGTGCTCGATGAGTTCCTTCTTCACCACGTTGTAGGGTATCTCGTTCACCACGATTTTCTCGCGTCCGTTGTCGTCCACTTCGATGTTCACCTTCGAACGGATGACAATGCGTCCGCGCCCGGTTTCGTAGGCTTCCTTCACCCCGGCATATCCATAGATGTAGGCTCCCGTGGGGAAGTCGGGTGCCTTGATGTATTTCATCAGCTCGTCAACGGTTATTTCGGGGTTGTCAATGTAGGCCACGATACCGTCCACCACCTCGCTGAGGTTGTGCGGAGCCATGTTGGTGGCCATACCCACGGCGATGCCCGCCGCCCCGTTCACCAGCAGGTTGGGGATGCGGGTAGGCAGCACGAGGGGTTCCTGGAGGGTGTTGTCGAAGTTGGGCTGGAAGTCCACCGTGTCCTTGTTGATGTCTATCAGCATGGCTTCGGCAATGCGGCGCAGGCGGGCTTCGGTATAACGCATGGCCGCCGCGCTGTCGTTGTCCACCGACCCGAAGTTGCCCTGCCCGTCCACCAGCGTGTAGCGCATGGCCCACGGTTGCGCCAGCCTCACCAGCGTGCCATAGATGGACGAGTCGCCATGCGGGTGGTATTTCCCCATGACATCGCCCACGATTCTCGCGCTCTTCTTATAAGGTTTATCGGAATTGTTGCCCAACTCATCCATGCCGAAAAGCACACGGCGTTGCACCGGTTTCAAACCATCGCGCACATCGGGCAACGCCCGCGCCACGATGACCGACATGGAGTAGTCAATGTACGAAGATTTCATTTCTTCGTCAATGTTCACTTTGATAATTCTGTCTTGTTCAGCCATTTATATCTTTCTTTTATCTTTTCTGAAAAAACGTACTAAAGTACAGCTTTTTCGGGACATATGCAAATGGGGATGTGGAAAGGTTGCGGGGCACGCGGAAATCCCCCCATTCCTCTTGCATACATATTAAATATATTTAACCAATTCTCCCTGCGCTTCGTTTCTTTGGCACGATACTTGCAGGGGCGGACGGCTTCCTCGGGAGGGGAAGCCCGGTTGGATGCGGGACACCCTAATGCGTTGATTATTATCCTGCAAATGGCAGATAACCTAAGGGGTCGCACCCCTTTGGGCAAAAGGGTCAGACCCCTTTTAGGCAAAAGGGTCGCACCCCTTTTAGGCAAAAGGGTCGCACCCCTTTGGGCAAAAGGGTCGTACCCCTTTAGGCAAAAGGTCCGTACCCCTTTAGGCAAAAGGGTCGCACCCCTTTGGGCAAAAGGGTCGCACCCCTTTGGGCAAAAGGTAAAGCCCCTCCTTCCCGATTGCATCGGGACAAGTTTCCGGGGTTGGGGGGGGGCATTTGGGCGAATGGAAAAACCCCTCCTGGGGATGGAGGGGTTAGGGAGAGGCTTTTTAGCTTTGCAAAAGCAAAGTTACAAGAAAAAGGGGACATTTGCAAATAGAAATACCGCCATATGTTAATGTTGTATAAACAAAAATGGCATTCCGCGTGCCAAACCCCATCTTGACACACCCGCCACCCATCCGCGGGGCAAAAGACAAATGCAGCGGACGAGGCAGCGTATAACCCGCCATCTGCGCCTATCTGCGTAATCTGCGGGGCAAAACAAGTCGGTGGATAACCCGCTATCTGCGCCCATCTGCGAAATCTGCGGGGCAAAACAAGTCGGTGGATAACCCGCTATCTGCGCCCATCTGCGTAATCTGCGGGGCAAAACAAGTCGGTGGATAACCCGCTATCTGCGCCCATCTGCGAAATCTGCGGGAAACAAAACCGCGAAACCTGCGGGACACGGAAACAGATGCCAATCCGTGCATTCCGTATGCTAAATTATCTTCTGTCCCGAAATCCCTCAAAATAATTGCTTACTTTTGCAAGAATAAAAAATGATAAACCATAAAACGGGTATTTAAAATATCGGGAATCGCGGCCGGGGCGGTTGTGGCGTTGCTGGTGGCGGCATTCTTCCTGTTGCAGACGGGGCGGGTGCAGCAGGCCGTGTGCGGGGCGGCAACGGAGGCCCTCTCGCGCAAGGTGCAGGCCGACATGCGCATCGGACGGGTGGATTACCGCTTTTTCAACACGCTGTCGCTGCAGGACGTGTATGTGGCCGACCAACAGGGTGACACGCTGCTGTACGTGGGGCGACTGGATGCCCGCTTCCATTTTTTCCGCTTTTTCCTGGGAAAAATCATCTTCCATTCCGTGGAGTTCGACCGCCTGTCCGCCCGCATCGAGGTGGACGAGGACGGCACGCCCAATTTCCAATTTCTGATAGACGCATTCGCCCGACCCGACCGCCAGCCAAGCGGAAAGGAGTTGGAATTCCGCGTCGGCACGTTCCGCCTGAACGACTCGGAGGTGTGCTTCACCCATTACCCCAACTTGCAACACTCGGCCGCGGCCCCGCCGGGCAAACTGGACTTCAACCACCTGCACCTCAAACGCATCAATGCAGAAGTGGTCCTAGACATCTTGGGAAAGGACACGTTGAACGTCCGACTGGTGGACTTCAGCGGAGAGGAACACTGCGGCTTGCGGGTGGAGGGGCTGTCCACGGAGGTGCACGCCTCGGGAGAGCGTCTGGAGATGCCCTACCTGCGCCTGTCGCTACCCGACTCGCAGCTGGAGGTGGCCGACGTGGCGTTGCAATACGATAGCTTGCGTGCCTCGGGCGACAACCTGACGGACCGCGTGCTCGTGCAAGGAGAGTTGCGTCCCTCGCGTGTCAAGCTGGACGACCTGGGGGCGTTCGTACCGCAACTGCACGGCATGAAAGCGGTGGTGAGCGTGCAGGCCGGACTGTCCGGGAGGTTGTCGAGCCTGCGGGTGAAGGGCATCCAGGTGCGTTACGGGGAGACCTTTGTGCTCAACGGCAGCCTGGACCTCAACGGACTGCCCGACCTGCAACAGACGTTCGTGTATGCCGAGCTGAAGGAACTGCGGCTCAACGGCAGCGACACGGAGCGGTTCCTCACCGACCTCATGAGGCGGCCCGTGCCGCTGCCCGAGGAGGTGAAGGCATTGGGCGCGATACGCTACCAAGGAAACATCTCCGGCTTTTTCAGCAACCTGGTAATGTACGGACGGCTGAGCAGCAGCGTGGGCGAGGTGGCCACCGACCTGTCCTTGCAGTTTGAGAACGACTTCCGCGACCTGCACTACAACGGCACGCTGAAGTCGGACGGGCTGGACCTGGGGCGCACGTTGCAGACCGACCAGGTGGGGCAGGTGGCGTTTTACTTCAACACCTCCGGCGGCAAGACCGCCAACACTCCCCTGCAAGGTGTCATCGATGCCCGCGTGCCGAGGCTGTCGCTACTGGGCTACGACTACCGCGACATCAGCATCAGCGGTCAATACGACGGCAACGGATTCAACGGCGAACTGGCCATACAGGACGAGAACATCGACCTCCGCTTCAACGGGCTGATTGACCTCACGCAGCGGCTGCCGGTGTTCGACTTCGACCTGGCGGTGAAGGAGACGAACCTGCACGCCCTGCACCTGGTGGAAGGTTACCCGGAGGCCATGCTCTCCTTCAACGGCCGCACGAACATGACAGGCAACTCGCTGGACAACATCAACGGCTTCGTGTCGTTCGACAGCATCGTGTTCACCAACGCCGGGCGGCGGCTCGATGTGGACGAGATACGCTTCCGCTCGCGCACCGAGGACGACTTCACCGACTTTTCCATCGCCTCCAAATACCTTAACGGTAGCCTGTCGGGGCATTTCAAATACACCTCCCTGGTGCAGACGGCCAAGGAACTCATGAGCCGCTACCTGCCCGCCCTCCAGATAAAACCGGCACAGCGAGACAACCTGAACCGCATCGACATCGACCTGGCCGTCAGCAACACGGAGGACATCGCGGCACTGTTTGACGCGCCCTACCACCTGGCCGAGACCGCCACCATCAAAGGCACGCTGGACGAATCGACCAAGCTGCTCGACATGGTGATCTCCCTGCCCGAAATATGGTACGGCACGCAGCGGTTCAACAACACGACCCTGCACCTGTGGGGCGAGCCGGAGCAATTGGAATTCATCGTGGAGTCGAACATGCCCACGGACTCCGACTATTGGAACCTCGCCTTGTACACCGCGCTGGGCAACGGCGGCCTCACCGCCAACGTGGAATGGCGCAACCGCCGGCAGGTGGTGACCCGGGGCGACTTCCGCACGTTGACCCGCTTCGCCCGCGACGGCGGCGGCTCCCTCGTGGCGCACACTTCCATCCTCCCCTCGGAAATAGTCATCTCCGACTCGCTGTGGCACGTGTCGGCAGACAGCATCAGCTTCGGCAAAGGCCGCGTGCAGGTGGACAACTTCCTCTTCGGCAACAACCGCCAGTACCTCAGCGTAGACGGCACCGCCTCGCGCGACAGGCAGGACAGCCTGCGCATCGGCATGAAGGACGTGGACTTGGGCTTCATCTCCACCCTGGCAGGCATGAAAGGCTTCCACGTGGGGGGCATCACCACAGGCAACGCCCTGCTGCGCGGGGTCATGCAGCAACCCATATTCGACCTCATGCTGTCGGTACGCGGCCTGCAACTCAACCACACCCCGGTGGGCGACGCCTCGATATTCTCCACCTGGGACCAGGAGGGCGAGCGCGTGGTGGCCATCGCCTCGGTGACCGACGACAAGAACACGGTGGCCCTGGGCGAATGCACCTACACGCCGGGGCAAAACCGGCTCGACGTGGAGCTGGATGCCAACCGCCTGAGCCTGGACTTCCTCTCGGGCTACTACGAGGGCGTGCTGCCCGGCACCACCGGCTACGCTTCGGGCAAGCTGCACATCGGCGGGCCGCTGGACAGCATCCGCTTCGACGGGCGGCTCATGGTGCACGACGGGCAGGTCACCGTGGGCGTGCTGGGCACCACCTACCACTTCAACGACACCATCGCCCTGACCCCAAACGCCATCGTGTTCGACCACATCACCCTGCACGACAGCGAGCAGAACGCGCTGGAACTGGACGGGGAGCTGACGCACAACGGCATGTTCAAGGACTTCCGCTACAACCTGAACGTCACCACCCCGAACGCCCAGGTGGTCAACCTGCGGGCCGGCGACAACGACCTGTTCTTCGGCAAGGCCTATGCCGACGCCTCCGTGCGCATCCTGGGCGACGAGGAGGAAGTAAGCATCCGCGTCAACGCCGTGACCCAACCCGGCACCAAGGTGTCCATACAGGCCAACAGCGCGGCCACCACGACCGATGCCGCAGGCTTCATCCACTTCGTGCAGCACGAGACGGCCGACAGCCTGCTCTACACCCCCCGCCTGCCCGAGGTGAAGCCACGCTCCAACCTCAAGCTGAACCTGCAACTGGAGGTGGCCCCCACCGCCGAGATAGAACTGCTGATGGACCCCGCCGGGGGCGACATGATTTCCGGCAAAGGCAGCGGCAACCTGCGCATCGAGTACGATGCCTTCCAGGCCGACACCAAGATGTACGGCTCCTACACAATCGAGAGCGGCAAATACGTGTTCAACCTGCAGGACGTGTTCCGCAAGGAATTCCGCATCGAGTCGGGCAGCACGGTGCAGTGGACAGGCAGCCCTTCCGCCGCACAGGTCAACATCCGGGCCGTGTACGCCCTCACCGCCTCGCTCAAGACCCTGCTGGACGACGACGAGCTGGCCTCCTTCTCCAGCAACACCCGCATGACCGTGCCCGTCAACTGCGTGCTGCTGCTCACCGGCAACCTCATGACCCCCGACATCCAGTTCGACATCGACCTGCCCTCCAGCGACGAAGGAGTGAAGCAGGTGGTGCGCAGCGTCATCAGCACCGACGAGATGCTCACCCGCCAGGTGCTCTACCTGCTCGTGTTCAACCAGTTCTACAAGGAGCAGGACCAAAGCGCCGGCACGGCAAGGGGCGGCGAGTTCTTCTCCCTGGCGGCCTCCACGGCCAGCTCCCAGCTCAACAACCTGCTGTCGCAGATGATAAACAGCAACAAGTGGTCGTTCGGCTTCGACCTGCGCCGCGTGGACGAGGTGAACATGGAATACCAGGTAGACCTCCTCTACCAGCCCAATGACCGCTGGATAGTGAACGGCAACTTCGGATACCGCGACAACAATAATAATATAGAAGACTACAACCAATACATCACCGACGTGGACATCGAGTACCTGCTCACCCAGTCGGGCAAGCTCCGCCTGAAGTTCTACAACCACACCATCGACCGCATGGCCCAGCTGCGCACCGCCAAGAACACCCAGGGCGCGGGCGTGGTGTACAAGGAAGACTTCGACGGCGTGATAGACATGTTCCGCTACTACTGGCGCAAGCTCATGAGCATCGGCAAGAACAGGAAGAAAGACAATGAACAATGAACAATGGACAATGGACAATGAACAATCCGCGTCCATCTGCGCTATCTGCGGGAGACAACTGGAAACAACTGGAAACAATCTGTAATTTGAAATATGAAATCTGAAATAAAGACAAAACACCTCCTCGCCGCCCTGCTGCTGCTGGGCCTGGCCGCCCCCGTGGCGGGGCAGTCCGCCATCGGACGGCTCTACGTTGACATGCCCGAGGCCATCGACCCCGTGATGCCCCGCAAGCAGCGCGCCGAGCTGCTCGAATACGTCAAGGCCGGCATGGGCGACAGCATCGCCAACCGCTTCGGCCGCCAAGCCCACATGACCGCGCTCGACACGCTGCACCACCGCCTCGTGGTGCGCAACAGCGAGACCTCCACCTTGGAACTCAAGCTGCTGGTACACGGCGGCGACAGCACCGTGGCCCTCATCCGCACCGTGTGCACTCCCCTGTGCCACTCGGTGCTGCGGCTGTACGATACCCGTTGGCACGCCCTGCCCGCCGCCCCTGTCGCCCTGCCCCGTTCCGCCGACTGGCTGGACGAGGAGCGCGCCGCCCGGGACGGCCTCCACGTGCCCAACCTGCGCCATCTGCTCGCCGCCGACTTCGTGTCCCTCACCTTCGCCGACACCGGCGACACCCTTGTGGCACGCAACCACATCCTCGACTACCTCAGCGAGGACGACCGCGAACTGGTGCAGCCTTATTTGAAGGAAGGGGAAATCAAAATTCAATTCTAAATAGCCATCCTGCACCTGAATGATTACGAAGTAAAGTACCGTGTTCCCAAAGAAAGTATAAAAAGTATTGAAGGACTGGTTATGTCAATAAACAATTCTTAGAGGGAAAACGTTTGTTTTAATAAATATTTTTTATAAACTAAACATAGACAATGCGTATGAAAAAGCGAATGTTACTTATGACAGTCCTTTGCATAGCTGTAGCACAAGCATGGGGACAAGAAGTTGTGGATTCTGGTACATGCGGAACAAGGACGCACATCGCATGGACGTACACCGATGACGGCACGCTCACTATCAGCGGAGAAGGAGATATGCTCGATTTTCCTCCCAACGGAACGCCATGGCACGATTATCGTGAGCAAATTAAAACCGTCATCTTGGAAGAAGGCGTAACACTCATAGGAAGGTATGCCTTTGAAAATTGCATAAATATGGATTCGATAATGCTTCCTGATGGGATGTTTGTAATACAAGATAGAGCTTTCCATAACTGCTCTGCATTGACAACACTCACGATTCCCGTCAGCATGAGAGGCATCTCTGCGGCAGCTTTCGAAGGTTGCACGAGCCTGACGACATTAAACTATTATGCGATGGAATGCAGTGTGAATGCTTCGTCCTACAGCAAATATCCCACATGGTCCTCCATTACCGAGTTAAATATCGGGGAACGGGTGAAACTCATAGGCAATGATGCTTTTTTTGGCTGTACGCATCTGACATCGGTTATTTTCCCCGATAGCATAGCCTTGATCAGCACATCCGCTTTTCAAGGTTGCACGGGCTTGACCTCGGTCAACGTTTCTTGCAACCAGGTAGATATAGCACGTTATGCCTTCGAAGGCTGTACGGGTCTGACTTCTGTAACTCTCTCCGAGGGGGTGGCAAGCATAGACGAGAATGCATTCAAGGATTGCATTGGATTAACGTCGATAACCCTCCCCAGCAGCGTGACGGAAATGGCCGGCAACGTATTCGAAGGCTGCACACACCTTACAGACATTCATGTGGATGTCGACAACCCCGTTTATTATTCGCAGGACGGTGTGTTGTTCGACAAGGAGGAACTGGCTTTGGTGTCATGCCCGCTTGGAAAGCAAGGGTCATATGACATCCCCGAAGGGACGAAGCGCGTGGGGGATGAAGCCTTCATGGATTGCACGGGGTTGACCTCGGTGTCCATCCCCGGGAGTGTGGAGTATATCGGGGAATATGCGTTCACCGATTGTACAGCTATGGCCTCGGTAACAATTGGTGATAGTATAACCTACATCGGAACCGATGCCTTCAAAGGAACGGCATTTTACGGAAATGAGAATAATTGGACAGATGGGGTATTGTACATTAGTCACTATCTGATAGCGGCAGATGCAGAAAAGGTGAGAGGCACGTACAACATACACCCTGGCACTCGATTAGTGGGAAGTTATGCTTTCTATGATTGCTCGGGGCTTACCTCTGTTACCTTCCCTGAAGAGATGGTAGGCATCGGCCACCGTGCATTCGAACTATGCACGAGCCTAACTGAAATAGCCATCCCCGAAGGCGTAAGTAGCATAGCGTGGGCCACTTTCAGCAAATGCACGAGTTTGGCCTCGGTGACGATACCCGGTAGCGTAACAAGCATAGAAGGACAAGCCTTCAAAGACTGCATAAGTTTGGCTTCGGTTATCATTCCCGGCAGCGTGACAAGTTTGGGAACAGCGGCATTTAGTGGATGCACAAGCTTGGCTTCGATTGTCATTCCCAATAGCGTGACAAGCATAGGTTCATCAGCTTTCTATGGTTGCACAGGCTTGACATCTGTGACAATCCCTGATGGAATTACTAATATAGAGAATGGAACCTTTTCAAGTTGTAGAAGCTTAATTTCGATAGATATTCCTGGCAGTGTAACGAGTTTTGGCACATCAGCCTTTTACGATTGTGTGAATTTAGCCGAAATGACGGTGCGAGCAACCACGCCCCCCAACGTTACTGACTACAACGTCTTTCACAACGTGGACAGATTTCTTCCCTTGTACGTACTAGCAGAGAGCGTTGAAGCTTACAATACGGCGGACTATTGGGACTACTTTCTCAACATCTATCCCCTTGACGAAAAGCCAGGAAGCGGCATGGTTCTCCCAAAATTAGACGAATGCATCACGGTGGTCGGCAACGAGGTTCGTCTCATTCATATCAATGACACCATCGAAGTGCAGGTGTACGACATGATGGGTCGCCATGTGATGCGTATTACGGATACGCACTTTGTGCTACCACAGGGTTTCTATATTATTGAGGTAGGACATGAAGCTGCGAAAGTAAGCATAAGATAAAATACTTAACCCCATAAATTAGAAGATTATGAAGAAGCATCTGTTACTTATGACTGCCCTTTTACCAGCCCTAATGCAGGCATGGGGGCAAGAGGTGGTGGCTTCCGGCACGTGCGGTGCGGAGGGCGACAACCTCACATGGACATTAACCGAAGACGGGACTTTGACCATCAGCGGGCAAGGAGATATGGCTGATTTCTCCCCCGCTGTTTACAACGCTCCTCCTTGCCCATGGCGGGAGAACAAGCAAAACATCAAAGTAGCAACCGTACAAGAGGGAGTAACAAGCATAGGAGGGGCTGCTTTCTGTGAGTGCGGCACTTTGGCTGCCGTAGCTTTGCCGGGCAGCTTGACAACAATAGGAGATGAGGCTTTCACGGCTTGCAGTAGTTTACTTTCGATATCCATTCCCCAAGGGGTGACAAGCATAGGAGAAGCGGCCTTCTCCTATTGTTCTGCCTTAACCTCAATAACCATTCCCGAGAAGGTAACGAACATAGGATATGCTACTTTTCGAAATTGTTCCGGCTTGGTTTCTGTTGACATTCCCGAGGGAGTAACTTCTATTGGAGATAATGTTTTCGAGTATTGTACAAATTTACCTTCCATCCACCTGCCGAACAGCGTGACGGATATAGGCCCCTATGCGTTTTATGAATGCTGTAACTTGACATCTGTCAATATCCCGGATGGAGTGACGATTATCTGGACCAGTACCTTTCAAGGTTGTTCCAAGCTGATCTCAATAGAATTTCCTGAAAGGCTGACCAAGATAGGGCTCTACGCTTTTAGCGGTTGCACTAAACTGGCCTCAGTATCCATCCCCCGCCAGGTGAATTACATTGAAGATTACGCTTTCAGCTATTGTGTCAGCCTGACTTCATTAACTATTCCCGGTAGCGTGATGGATATAGGGATCGAGGCTTTTTATAACTGCACGGGACTCACATCGGTGACTATCGACAGAGGCGTGATGAACATAGGAGCAAGGGCGTTTGACAATTGCGAAAACTTAACTTCAGTAACGATTCCCAACAGCGTGAAAAGCATAGGATACGATGCATTTTTCAACACAGCCATTTATAACGAAGAAAACAACTGGAACAAAGGGGGTTTGTACATAGACCAATTTCTGATAGATGGGAAAAGAGCGGGCAAAGTGTGTGACATTCTGCCCGGTACGAAGTTGATTGCCGATAGGGCTTTTCACGGCTGTACAGGATTGACCTCGGTCACTTTTCCCCCAGGCATAAAAAGTATTGGAGCAGAAGCTTTTTATTTTTGCTCGGGCTTGGACTCATTGATCATAGGCGAAGGCTTGGAAGAAATCAGACAGGGGGCTTTCCTCAATTGCGATAACCTGCGTTCTATAGACCTACCGAGTACGACAAAGGTTATCGGCAATGGTTTTTCAGGCTGCTTGGGGCTGAAAGAAGTAACAATACGAGCTATTGTTCCCCCTGAAGTTGATTTTTTTGCATTTGGCTACGCATCCGACATTCCCATCTATGTGCCCTCAAAAAGTATAGAAGCTTATCGTACAGCAAAAGATTGGTATTATTATATCAACTTCCTTCCTCTCAGCGATAAACCGGTGGACTACATATCTTCATCCATATTGACAGGAGGAATCACCATTATGGGGAGAGAAGTCCAACTGCCTATCGGGGTTAATACTGCCGCGCAAGTGTACGACATGGCTGGCCGCTGTGTATTATCCACTACGGAAAGAAATTTCACCCTGCCACAAGGCCTATATGTTATAAAGATAGGATGCGAGGCCGTGAAGATAAGCGTAAGATAGAGATTGAAGCTCTGCCGCACGATAAAAAGCCCACGGAAGTGCCTGCTTCCGTGGGCTTTATTCATTTAGTATATGGACATCCCCCTGCGGGATATTCCCCCTTTTGTAGGGCATACTCCCTCCCCCTTTAGGGGGTTGGGGGGTTATATTCTCTTCGCCTTGATTATCTTGATGTCCTCCTTGGGGCGGTCCATCGCGCCGGTCTCGGCCTTGGATATGCGGGCCACCACGTCGAGCCCTTCGATGACTTCGCCGAACACGGTGTACTCGCCGTCGAGGTGGGGCGTGCCGCCCACGGTCTTGTAGTCGCGCCGCTGCTGGGGGGTGAAGCGCCCCGCGCTGTCGGGCAACTCCGCCCGCACCTCGGCCAGCAGGGAGTCGCTCAGCGCGGTGAGGGCCGCCTGGTCGCGGTCGCGACGGTATTGCTTGATTTCCTCCTGGTGGTCGCGCGCCTTGGCCTGGAAGAGGTCGCGCTCGGCCCGCTGGCGCAGGTTGCGCTCCATCGCGTCAAGCTCGCCGTCGGTGAAGGTGCGCCCCTGCACGATGTAGAACTGGCAGCCGGAGGAGGCTTTCTGCGGGTTCACCTGGTCGCCCTGGCGGGCGGCGGCCACGGCCCCGCGCTTGTGGTAGTAGCGCGGATAGACGAACTCGGCGGGCACGGTGTAGCCCACGTCGCCATGCCCGAGCGACTGGCCGGGGCGGGCATCGCGCGACTGCGGGTCGCCCGCCTGTATCATGAAGTCGGCGATGACGCGGTGGAACAGCACCCCGTCGTAGAAGCCGTCGTCCACCAGTTTCATGAAGTTGTCGCGGTGCTGCGGCGTTTCCGCATACAGTTGTAGCACGATGTCGCCGCAGGTGGTCTCCAGGCGCACCTTGGGCGTGAGTTCTTGTTTCGACTTGCACGATTCCATTGTCATAAGCATGAGGGTTACGGGCAGGATGGCTGCCCAGGTTCTGATGTTCATAATGATGTATTGTAAATGAGGTGCAAACTTAAGGAAAAAGGGCGACACAGGCAAGGGCGATGGAGGGTGATTGACCACAGAGCGCACATGGTTTTTATATAGGAAAGCACACATAGCAGCGACCTACCCGGGGGTGAGCCCCTTGCCGATGCTATGTGTGCTTCTTAAAATAAAGCTATGTGCGCTCTGTGCCCCCGTCACACCGTCACTTTCGCCGTTTCCTTTCCTATTAATATTATATATGTCCCTTGCGGCAGGGTGAAGCGCGTCTCGGTGGTGCGCAGCACGAGCCGCCCGGTGGTGTCGTACACTTGCGCCTCGCCCATTCCTATAATATTAATATGTACCTCGCCGTGGTGCACCGTGATGCACTCGCTCAGCACGGGCGAAGCGATGCCACTGCCCAGGATGCCCTGCCAGTTGGTAAAGCGTTCCCAATACTCCGCCGTGCGGTACAGGGGCAGGCTGCCTTCGGGCACGTTCAGCAGGATGTCGGTGGGCACTTCTTCAAATGTGTATTCGCCGATGGTCGGGGGCGTGGCGGCCCGCACGGTGATGCTCTTCAGCCCGGTGCAGTAGCCGAACGCCCCGTCTCCGATGTACGTCATCCCGGCGGGGAAGTCCAGCGTGGTGAGCAGGGGGCTTTCGCTGAATGCCCCGTCGCCGATGACGGTCAGCGCATCGGGCAGGTCGATGGCGGTCAGTGCCGGGCATTGCTGGAAGCAAGCCATGTTGATTATCTCCAAGCTCGCGGGCAGGTGCACCGTGGTGAGGGCGGGGCATATCATGAAGTTGCCGTAGGTTACTTCCGTCATCCCCTCGGGCAGCGTCATCGAGGTCAGGTACGGGCTGCTGTACACCGCCCCGGCCACCAGTCCCTTCACTTCAGCGGGCACGGTGTAGTCCGCCGCCTTGCGCCCGGCGGGGTAGCACACCAGGCTGTCCATGGCGTAGGTGAACAGCACGCCCTCCTGCGCCGTGTAGTGCGTGCTGCCCTCGGCCACGGTCACGGCCTCCAGGCTGTAGCAATCGCCCAAGGCCGCCATGCCGAAGCGGCTCACGCTGGCAGGCAGGCGGAAGTCCGCCAGCCCCTCGCAGTACATGAACGCCCCTTCACCTATCGTTTCCAACCCCTCGGGCAGGCTCACCGAGGTAAGGCCTGCGCCCTCGAAGGCATACTCGCCGATGCTCCGCACGCCGCCGGGCAGCACCAGGGAGGTCAGCCCCTCGCATCCGCCAAACGCATTGTCGCCCACGTGGCGCAAGCCCTCGGCTACCGTGAGCGTCTCCAGCCCGGAGTAGGCGAAGGCACTCGTGCCGATGGTGTCCACGCCCGCCGGGATGTCCACCGAGGTCAGGCCTTCGCAGCCTCGGAAGGCTTCTTCGGGTATGTTCTTTACCGCGTCGCCCAGGTGCAGCGTGGTGATGGACGACCAGCCCGGGCTTTCCGCGTACCCATCTTCATTATAAAAGTTGCAGTTCTCGGCATTGAAGTTGAGGGTGGCCAGCGGGCAGTCATCGAACGCTCCCCCGGCGATGTGCTTCATGCTGGCGGGGATGGTCATCGTGGTCAAGGCCGGGCACGAGGCAAACGCCCGCACGCCGATGCTGTCCACGCCGTTTCCCAGGTTCACTTCGGCCAGGTTCGAGCAATTCGCGAACGCCTGCAAGCCCACCGCCTCCACGCTGCCGGGGATGTCGATGGAGGTGAGGGCCTGGCATCCGTCGAATGCGCTGAAGCCGATGCGTTGCACGCCGTTGCCTATCGTCACATCGGTCAAGGAGAGGCAGTAATTAAATGTCGTCTCCAGGCTCTCCACCGTACCGGGAACGGATGCGGTGGTCAGTGCCGTGCAAGCCTGGAATGCCCCGGTGCCTATCTCCCGGATGCCCTCGCCGAGGGTGAGCGTGGTCAGGCCTTCGCAGCTGGAGAACGCGCTGCTGCCGATGCGCTGCACCGTGCCGGGGATGGCGAGCGAAGTGAGGGCGTAGCACCTTTCAAAAGCATTGTCGGGGATGACCCGCACCGCCTCGCCGATGTGCAGCGTGCTGATGCCGCCCCACCCGGGGCCGAAGAAGTCCAGTGCGCACTCCGCCGCGTTGTAGTAAAGCGTGGTCAGGCTGTTGACTGGAAATGCGTTGTCGCCTATGAAAGTTACGGTCGAGGGAATGTGCGCCACCTCCAGGAAGCCTTGGTCGAATGCTCCCGCGCCGATGCTTTCCAGCCCCTCGGGCAGGTCTATCTCGGTGAGGTCGCTACACATCAGGAACGCATTCGCCCCGATGTTCCGCACCCACCCGGTGATGTTGACCGAAGCCAGGCTATAGCACGTCTGGAATGCGCTTTCCCCAATTTCCACTCCCGCGCCCGGCAGGGTGATGGCAGTCAGCGCGAAGCAACTCCAGAACGCTTTCTCCCCGATGCGCGTCACGCTGGCGGGCAGTGTCACCGAGGCCAGCTTCGTGCATCCGCTGAAAGCAAAGTCGCCCACGGAGGTCACGCCGTCGTCCACATTTAAGGCCAAGATGTCGTTTGCATGTTCCTCGTACCACGGCCCCCGCTCAGTGAAGTCCGTCATGTCGCCCGTGCCGCTGATGGTCAGCGTGCCGTCGTTCGTTAATTCCCACGTGAGGGAAGCCCCGCACGTGCCTTCGTCCAACACGGTGGGCTGCTGCGCCCACGCCTGTACGGCGGCCACGATGAGAGCCGCCCCAAAAAGAAGTTTTCTCATATCAATGATAGTTTAGTTGGTTACCAGTTACGAGTTGCCGGTTGCGAGACGCTAGCACAAGTAAGGCATGGTGCACCCGGCATCTCCCGCTATGGCTAACTCGGGAGAAAAAAGAAAGAAAGGAGGCGTGCCGGGTGCATCCATGCCGCTCTTGAAACTTGAAAATCTCGACAGGACAAATGTAGGGAAAATGTTCGTGACAGACAAAGTTTTAAACTCCATTAGGATAATTAAAACGGCACATCGCCCGTGCCCCGACCGCGTCCGTGCGGAAATATATTTCCGTACCTGCGGAATTATGGTCTCCCGGCACGTTGAAACAAACCCGCCGTCATTTCGACCGTAGGGAGAAATCTCCCGCTACAATGCTCCTAAGGCCGCGGTGAGATTTCTCACTTCGTTCGAAATGACGAGAACGTCCTGGAAATGGTACATTCACAAGCTTCGCCGCTGTGCAATTTGCCCATCCCGGCAAGTTGCGGTATATTTGCAACCCCAACCGATTACACAATTCAACAATTACACGATTGCACAATGAACCTGCAACCACACGCACGCATCGACGTGGCCGACGTGCTGCGGGGGGTGGCCGTGATGGGCATCGTCATCCTGCACACGGTGGAACACTTCAACTACTACTCCTATCCCGACACGGCGGGGCAAAGCGCCTGGCTGCACTTCACCGACCGCGCCCTGTGGGACGGGCTGTTCTTCACCTTCGGGGGCAAGGCCTACGCCGTGTTCGCCCTACTCTTCGGCTTCAGCTTCTTCATCCAGGACGACAACCAGCGGCGTCGGGGCAAGGACTTCCGCCTGCGCTTCCTGTGGCGGTTGGCGTTGCTGCTGGTCATCGGCCACTTCAACGCCGCCTTCTTCACGGGCGAGATACTGGTGATGTACGCCCTCATCGGGGTGGTGCTGCCGCTCACCTGCCGCCTGCCCGACCGCGCGGTGCTGGCTCTGGCCGTCGTGTTGCTGCTGCAACCGATGGAATGGGGCAAGGTGGCGGCCATGCTGGCGGTGCCGGGCTACGAGCCGCAGGCCGGGCTGGCGGGCTACTACGCGCAACGGGCGTACGAGGTGCAGGCGGGCGGCACGTTCTGGGAAACGGTGCGGATGAACCTGTGGGACGGGCAGCTGTTCAACATGACCTGGGCGTGGGAGCACGGGCGCATCTTCCAGACGGCGGGGCTCTTCCTGCTGGGGATGCTCCTGGGGCGGCGCGGCCTGCTGCTGGGCACGGAGCGCAACCTGCACCGCTGGCTCGTCACGCTGATAGGGGCGTTGGCGGCGTTCTTCCCGTTGCGGGGCCTGTACCTGCTGCTGCCGGACTTCGTGGCGGACGAGCCGCTGCGCACGTCGCTCGAGCTCATCGTGTCGTCCTACGCCAACTTCGCCTTCATGCTGGTGCTCGTGTCGGGCGTGGTGCTGCTGTTCTACACCACCCGGCTGCGCGGCGTGCTGATGAAGTTGTCGTCCTACGGCCGCATGAGCCTGACGAATTACCTCACACAGTCCATCATCGGCTCCATGCTGTTCTACCACTGGGGCTTCTGGCTGGCCCGCTACCTGGGCATCACGGCCAGCTTTGGGGTAGGCGTGGCGTTGTTCGTGGCGCAACTGGCTTTCTGCACCTGGTGGATGCGCCACCACACACACGGTCCCTTCGAATGGCTGTGGAAGAAAGGGACGTGGATAGGACGGAAGAGGGATTAGGAGAAAGGAACAAGGAGAAAGGGGAAAGGAAAAAGGAAAAAGGAGAAAGGGGAAAGGAGAGGATACATCTGGAACAATACGTCCCAATCCCCCGGTTAACCCCCAGCCAGCCCAAGGCATCCTGTGGATAGTCTGACGGCCGACGGGGGTTAATCGGGGGATTGGGATTTATTGGGCAGGCGAGTCGATGCGCCGGATGTTCGCCCCCAGGGCGTTGAGGCGCAGGTCGATGCGCTGGTAGCCCCGGTCTATCTGGTCGATGTTGTGGATGGTGCTGGTGCCCTCGGCGCAGAGGGCGGCGATGAGCAGGGCGATGCCCGCGCGGATGTCCGGCGAGGTCATGTTGGCCGCCCGCAGGTGCAGGTTGTTGCCCATGCCGATGACGGTGGCGCGGTGCGGGTCGCACAGGATGATTTTCGCCCCCATGTCGATGAGCTTGTCCACGAAGAAGAGGCGGCTCTCGAACATCTTCTGGTGGATGAGCACGCTGCCGTTGGCCTTGGCGGCCACCACGAGGAACACGCTGAGCAGGTCGGGCGTGAGGCCGGGCCAGGGCGCGTCGGCGATGGTCATGATGGAACCGTCGATGAACGACTCGATGGTGTAGCCCTCCTGCCGGGGGACGTGGCTGGCGTCGCCCCGCCGCACCACCTCGCTGCCGAGGCGGCGGAAGCTGTCCGGGATGATGCCCAGTTCGCGGTAGGCCACATCCTTGATGGTGAGTTCGGAGGCCGTCATGGCCGCCATGCCGATGAAGCTGCCCACCTCGATCATGTCAGGCAGGATGCGGTGGGTGCAGCCGTGCAGGGAGCGCACCCCCTCGATGGTGAGCAGGTTGGACCCGATGCCCGTGATGCGCGCCCCCATGGCGTTGAGCATCCGGCACAGCTGCTGCACGTAGGGCTCGCAGGCGGCGTTGTAGATGGTGGTGGTGCCCTCGGCCATGACGGCGGCCATGATGATGTTGGCCGTGCCCGTGACCGAAGCCTCGTCCAGCAACATGTACGTGCCGGTGAGGCGGCGTGCCTCTATCTCGTACCGCTTGCGGTCGGGGTCGTAATGGAAATCCGCCCCCAGCTTCTGGATGCCGATGAAGTGCGTGTCGAGCCGCCGCCTGCCTATCTTGTCGCCTCCCGGCTTGGCTATCATGGCGTGGCCGAAACGCGCCACCAGCGGCCCCACCAGCATGACCGACCCGCGCAGGGCGGCACTCTTGCGGTAGAAGTCGTCCGTGAGCAGGTAGTCCATGTCGATGTGCCCAGCGCGAAACGAGCACACGCCTTCACCCTGCCGGTGCACCTCCACGCCCATGTCGGCCAGCAAGCCGATGAGGTTGTTCACGTCCAGGATGTCGGGCAGGTTGCTGATGGTAACAGTGTCGGGAGTGAGCAGGGTGGCGCAAAGCACCTGCAAGGCTTCGTTCTTCGCGCCCTGGGGGGTGATGGAGCCGGAGAGCTTGCGGCCTCCTTCGATGATGAATGACGACATGGCAGTTAGCGGTGTGAGGGGAGGGGGTTATTTCTTTTGCTTCTTGTTCTTCTTATTATTGTTGTTGCCGGTGTACAGCACTTCCTTGTTTTCCACCAGTGTGAAATGGCCGTCGGGCACGTCGATTTTGCCGTGCGACAATTCCCGCAGGTCGTCGTATATCTTGCGGTCGTCCACCACTTCCTTGTTCCAGGTCAGGAAGCACTTCTTCATCTGGTTGGCTATCATGAATATCAACGCCTCGCGTTCCTCGTCTTCGGGGTAGTCTGCCACCTTTTCTATCATTTCCTCCAGCATACGGCCATAATGCAGGTAGCGGATCCTGGAGTTCTGGTATTCCACCTTGTCGGGGCGGGAGTGCAGTTTGTCGGGGCGCACTATCTCGTAGGGGTAATCGATGTCCAGCTTGAAGTCCGACATCATGGCCACGTGGTCCCACAACTTGTGCTTGAAGTCGTCCACGTCGCGCAGGTAAGGGAAGAAGTTGCCCATGATGTACACGATGGTTTTGACGCAGCGGGTGCGCTCGGCGCGGTCCTCGATGGTGAGGGCGTAGTCCACCATCTGCTGGATGTTGCGGCCGTATTCCGGCATGACGAGTTTGCCTTTCTGTGTTGAGTATTCCATAGGTTTTCGTTGTTTGTGTGCAAAGGTAAGCCTTTTTGGCGATTTCCCTTGTTTTACATTTGAAATTAAAGGGTTATTTTTGCCGTGAATAAACCTCGGTTCGATACAAACTTGACTGGCATGAAACATTACCCGACATTCGCACTGCTCCTGGCTGCATGGTGCATCGCGCCATGGGAACTATCGGCACAAAAGGAAAAACAAGTGGTGGACTACGTGAACCCCCTGATGGGCACGGCATCGAGCTTCGAACTGTCCACCGGCAACACGTATCCGGCCATCGCCATGCCCTGGGGGATGAACTTCTGGACTCCGCAGACGGGCGAGATGGGCAACGGCTGGACGTACACCTACGATGCCCACAAGATACGCGGCTTCAAGCAGACGCACCAGCCCAGCCCGTGGATAAACGATTACGGGCAATTCTCCCTCATGCCGGTGACGGGCCGGCCGGTGTTCGACCAGGACGAGCGGGCCAGCTGGTTCTCGCACAAGGCGGAGGAGGCAAAGCCGTATTACTACCGCGTGTACCTGGCCGACCATGACGTGACGACGGAGATGGCACCCACGGAGCGATGTGCCCTGTTCCGCTTCACCTTCCCGCACACGGAGCACGCCTATGTGGTGGTGGATGCTTTCGACGGCGGCTCGCACGTGGAGGTGGTGCCCGGGGAGAACAAAATTGTGGGCTACACCACCAAGAACAGCGGCGGCGTGCCCGACAATTTCAAGAACTACTTCGTCATCTACTTCGACAAACCGTTTGAATACGTGGCTTCGGTGACGGACGGCACCATCCTCCCGGACTCGTTGGCGGCAACGGCCCACCATGCGGGAGCCATCGTCGGCTTCGCCACCCGCCGGGGCGAGCAGGTGCATGCCCGGGTGGCCTCCTCGTTCATCAGCCCCGAGCAGGCGGAACTGAACCTGCAACGGGAAGTGGCCGACCGCCCGTTCGACCAGGTGAAGCAACAGGGACGAAAGCGTTGGAACGACGTGCTGGGACGCATCCAGGTGCAGACCGACGACGTGGATGCACTGCGCACGTTCTACTCATGCCTGTACCGCTCCGTGCTGTTCCCCCGTGCTTTCCATGAAACCGATGCCCGGGGCGAGGTGATGCACTACAGCCCGTACAACGGCCAGGTGCTGCCCGGCCACATGTTCACCGACACGGGCTTTTGGGATACGTTCCGCAGCCTGTTCCCGCTGGTCAACCTCGTGTATCCATCCATGGGAGAGCAAATGCAGGAAGGACTTCTCAATGCCTACCTGGAGAGCGGGTTCTTCCCCGAATGGGCCAGCCCCGGCCACCGGCAGTGCATGGTAGGCAACAACTCTGCCTCGGTGGTGGCCGATGCCTATCTCAGCGGCGTAACGAAGGCCGACCCCGTGAAGTTGTATGAAGGCCTGTTGCACGGGGCGAACAATGTGCACCCGCAAATAAGCTCCACCGGACGGATAGGCTGGCAGCAGTACAACAAGCTGGGCTACGTGCCTTGCGACGCGGGCATCAACGAGAACGTGGCCCGCAGCCTGGAATATGCCTACAACGACTGGTGCATATACCGGATGGGGCGGGAGCTGGGTCGCCCGAAAAAGGAATGGAAGCTGTACCGGGAGCGTAGCCTGAACTACCGAAACCTGTTCGACTCCACGCACAACCTCATGCGGGGACGGCGGGCCGACGGCACGTTCCAGGAGCCGTTCAACCCCTTCAAATGGGGTGATGCCTTCACCGAAGGCAACAGCTGGCACTATTCCTGGTCGGTGTTCCACGACGTACAGGGGCTGGTAGACCTCATGGGAGGCGATGCGGCCTTCAACGCTATGCTTGACTCCGTGTTCGCCCTGCCACCCGTGTTCGACGACAGCTATTACGGCATTGTCATCCACGAGATACGCGAAATGCAAATCATGAACATGGGTCAGTATGCCCACGGCAACCAACCCATCCAACACATGATATACCTATATAATTATGCCGGCCAGCCATGGAAAGCCCAACAACGGGTGCGCGAGGTGATGTGCAAACTATACGCCCCCACACCCGACGGCTATTGTGGCGACGAGGACAACGGGCAGACCTCGGCCTGGTACGTGTTCTCCGCCCTCGGCTTCTACCCCGTGTGCCCCGGCTCGGGCGAATACGTCATGGGCTCTCCCCTGTTTCCCCGGGCGGAAATCCGGTTGGAAAACGGCCATACGATAGAGATACAGGCCGATGGCAATGCCCCCGGAAGTCCCTACATCCGGCACATGACCCTCGACGGCCAACCCTACACGAAAAACTTCCTGCGCCAGGCCGACCTGGCACGGGGTGCACGCATCCACCTGCACATGGACAGTGTGCCCTGCACCACCCGCGGCACAGCACCCGATGACCGCCCCTACTCGCTGAGCCGGGAGTAAAATCCGGATTTCAGACGGGAAAACGCGGGAAAGACACGAACTACAGGTTGAGCGGAACGGCAAGACCGATATTCAGCGGACATGCGGGCATTCACCTCATAAGAGAGCGAGAATGGTGTTATATGGAGATTTTCCTTTCCGTGTTTCTTTGTAGTCTCAAACCGGTCACTTCATGGCCGCGTGTCGATCAATACTTCCTTAGCATCAATACTCAAACACCCCGTGTTCACTTTCTATCCGCAGTTCGCGGTGGTCGGAGGGTTCGCAGCGGCCCACCACTTGCGCTTCGATGCCGAACGAGCGGGAAATGGCAATGGCCTGCGCCGCGTAGGCTTCGGGCAGATACAATTCCATGCGGTGCCCCATGTTGAACACCTTGTACATCTCCTGCCACGTGGTGCCCGATTCCTGCCGGATGATGCGGAAGAGCGGGGGAGTAGGAAACAGGTTATCTTTCACCACCCGCAGGCGGTCGATGAAGTGAAGCACCTTGGTCTGTGCCCCGCCCGAGCAGTGTACCATGCCGTGGATGTGCGGGCGCATCTCCTTTAACATCTGTTTGATGACCGGCGCATACGTGCGGGTGGGCGACAGCACCAGCTTGCCCGCGTCCACGCCCAGTCCCTCGATGGCATCCGTCAGGCGGTACGAGCCCGTGTAGGCCAGGTCGGCAGGCATGGCGGGGTCGAACGTCTCGGGGTACTTCGTGGCCAAGTAGTTGTGGAACACGTCGTGCCGGGCGGAGGTCAGCCCGTTGCTGCCCATGCCGCCGTTGTAGCCCGACTCGTAGGTGGCCTGCCCGGTGGACGACAGGCCCACGATGACGTCTCCTGCCTGGATGCGGGCGTTGTCAATCACGTCCGCCCGCCTCATGCGGCAGGTCACCGTGCTGTCCACGATGATGGTGCGCACGAGGTCGCCCACGTCGGCCGTCTCGCCCCCGGTGGGGTACACGCTCACGCCCAGCCGGGTGAGCTCCTCGGCCAATTCGTTCGTGCCGTTGATGATGGCGGAGATGACCTCGCCCGGCACGAGCCGCTTGTTGCGCCCGATGGTGGACGACAGCAGGATGTTGTCCGTTGCCCCCACACACAGCAGGTCGTCGATGTTCATGATGAGCGCGTCTTGCGCGATGCCCTTCCACACCGAGAGGTCGCCCGTTTCGCGCCAGTAGGCGTAGGCCAGCGACGACTTGGTGCCCGCGCCGTCGGCATGCATGATGTTGCACCATGCCGGGTCGCCGCCCAGGTGGTCGGGGATGATTTTGCAGAAAGCTTTCGGGAACAGCCCCTTGTCGAGGTTCTTGATGGCGTTGTGCACATCTTCTTTCGAGGCGGAAACGCCGCGTAGGTCGTATCGTTGGTCGGTCATGATGGATGGATATTTGTTTCCCGCAGATTGCGCGGATGGGCGCAGGTGCGTGGTTTGCTTTATTTTGCTGCAAAAGTACAAAAAAAATGCTTCACGGGCATCCGCAGTCTATCCCGCCCATCTGGTTAATGGAAAACATCAGCACACTTGGCCTTTGAGACAAGGGGTATCTCTCCCGCCATGCGAACCGCCGTCCAACCGCGTGCTGACGCAAGAAAAATTCCGTAGGCACGCGGCGGCGATTGCGTACTGAGGCGGCAAAAGTTGCGTAGGCACGCGGCGGCAAAGCCTCTTTTAGGGGGTTGGGAGTGCTTACGAACGGCGGTATTCCTTGGGCGAGAGGCCGGTGAGCTGCTTGAAGAATTTGCCGAAAAACGACTGCGAAGGGAAGTTCA